>NZ_DASZKT010000262.1:0-36515 GCF_035552695.1 Actinospica sp. | reverse complement strand
TCCGTCCGACTCCGACATCCCGAGGTAGCGCATACCGGTGAAGTCCTCGGCCCCCGCCGCGAGCGCCGCACGGAACAGGTGCTCGTCGAACTCCAGGCGCGGCACGACGAACACGTCCGTGAGCTTGCCCGGGATCTCCGGAACGGGGTTCTCGCTCAGCCGCCCCGCGGGCCCGAGCACCGTGACCGATGCGATCCGGGGCCGGCCTTCGAGCACTGAGTCGAGGCCGAAGTCACGCAGCACCCGCACGGCGTTGGGGCCGATGCCGTCGCCGCAGGTCTTGTCCCGCGGAAAGGTGCTGCGATCGATCAGCGCGACCCGGAGCCCCCGCCGCGCTGCCATGAACGCGGCGAGGGCTCCGGCCGGTCCGGCACCGACCACCGCTATGTCGACGTCGGCTCCGCGACCTGCGCTCGTGTCCCCGTGATCAACCACGGCGTTCACCTTACCGTCAGGCAGGCGGCCCCGAGGCGAGGGTTACGGTGGCGGTGTTGGACTGGCCGGAGGTATCCGTGTAGCCGATGGACACCGACTGCCCGGGCTTGAGCGAGCCGACGATCGTGCTCAGGTCGGACGCCGAGCTGACGCTCTGGCCGTTGAGCGAGGTGATGACGTCGCCCGCGGTCAGACCGGCCTGCGCCGCGGCGCCACCCGACACGACTTCGGCGATCTGAGCGCCGGACACGGACACGCGGCCGCTCGCGGTCGACAGCATCACGCCGAGGAACGCCGTCTCGCCGACGTGCACGGTCGAGGAGGACTGGCCGGCCTCGATCTGCTGGGCGATCGAGATCGCGGTGTTGATCGGTATGGCGAAGCCGTCGCCGCCGCTGCCGGTGCCACTGCCACTGCTGCCGCTGTTGCCGTTCGGCTGTTGGAGCGAATAGGACGAGGAGCCCGCGGTGTCGATGCCGACGACCTGGCCGGACGAGTTCACCAGCGAACCGCCGGAATCTCCGGCCTGCACGTCGGCGTTGACCTCGATGAGGCCGGAGAGCTGCTCGTTGACCCCGTCCAGCGAATCGCTGGCCGTGATGGACTGGTCCAGGGCCGTCACGGAGCCGGACGCGCTGGTCGGCGTGCCGCCCGTGCCGCCGGCGTTGCCGATGGCCGTGACCGCCTGGCCGACCGAGAGACTCGACGAATTGCCGATGTCCGCGGTCGTCAGCCCCGACGCTCCCTGGAGTTGGAGAACCGCGATGTCCTGCGAGTCGTCGTAGCCGACGACGGTGGCGGAATACGTCTTGCCGTTGCCCACGTCGGTCACGCTGATCGAGGTGGCGCCGTTGACCACGTGGTTGTTGGTGAGAATCTCGCCGGTGGACGTCAGCACGATTCCGGTGCCTGCGCCCTCCGCGCTCTGATAACTGAAGGTGCTGTTGATGTCGACCAGCGCGGCGTCCACCGTCTGAGCGACTCCGGCAGCGTTGGACGAAGTACCGCTGTTGCCGTTGTTCGCGCCGCTGTTGGTGCTGTTGTTCGCCGCGGTCGAGACGGTCGAAGAATTGCCGTCCCATACGGCGTGGCCGACGCCGACACCGGCGGCGGCCGCTCCGACTACGGCGATCGTGGTGACGATTGCGGCCGTCACATGCCGACGGGGTCGCTGACCTACCTGGGGCTCGCTCACGTCGTCCTCCAGACTCCCTGAATTCGGGCCTCTCAAGTACGAGTAAAGATCGGGTTTCCAAGAGAGCCTTGAGAACCGGCTGATACTGCGCCGACTTTCCGACCTATGTTTCTTTCAGTTCGGCTGAGTTCCGCTCAGTTTCGCGGCGCGAGCAGTGCCGTCGCCGCCTGGGTGGCGACCTCGGTCAGGTCCCGGACGTCGCCGCCGTCCTCGACGGTGGTCGCGGTCAGCTCCCTGATGCCGCCGAGCAGCAGCAGGGCCAGCGGACGGGACAGCGGTCCGGCCCCGGACCGCCGGAACTCCTCGGTGTCGGACAGCCGCAGCAGCAGCTCGGTCATCGCGTCGATCGCCTCGCGCTGGACCGTTCGGGCTACGGTGCCCAGGGCCGGCAGCTCCCGGATCCAGCTGAGCATGATCGCCGGATCCGACGCCACCGCGCCGATGTACGCCTCGACCGCCTGACTCACCTGGCGCTGCCACGGCGCCTTCGCGTCGACGGCGGCCTCGATGCGCCGGCGCATCTTCTCGTTCGTCGTGTACAGGAGCGCGACGTAGCACTCGTCCTTGCTCGCGAACTCGGCGTAGAAGGTGCGCCGCGAGGTGCGGGCGTGCCGGACGACGTCGGCGATCGTCGTCTCGCGGTACCCGCGTTCCCGGATCGAGACCGCCAGGCCGTCGATGAGCCGCTGCCGGAACGGCGTCGCGGCTTCGTCCGGGAGCTCGGTGGTGTCGGCGGCTGTGGCAGTCATCGTTGACCAAGCTATCCGATCGGCTCGCCGCCGCCAGCCCGGGAGGCCCTTGTGCTGTCCGGTACTTAGCAGTACCGTCCTTCTGGTACTTGGCAGTACCAGCCCCGTGCGATCGCACCGTCCGCAAAGGAGCGGCCATGACCGATCTGGCCACCGACCAGGCACCGGCCCGGGCGGAGCAGCCCGCCGCGCACGTCCCGCCCGGTCCGCGGCACGGTTCCCGGGTGCACGGCCTCGCCTTCGCGGCCAACCGGCGGCGGGTGACCCAGCGGATGCGGCGGCGCTACGGCCCGACGTTCACGCTGCGGCTGCCGGCCTGGGGCCCGACCGTCTTCCTGAGCGAGCCCGCGCTGGTCAAGCAGCTGTTCACGACGAGCCCCGAGCTGATCGGCAACATGGAGCCGAACCTGGGCCGGGTCCTCGGGCCGACGTCGTTCTTCAACCTCGACGGCGAGGCGCACAAGCGGCAGCGGAAACTGCTGCTGCCGCCGTTCCACGGCCGCCGGGTGCAGTCGTACGAGGGGATCATCGAGGAGGAGACCCGGCGCGAGACCGCCGGCTGGCCCGAGGGCGAGCCGTTCCCGACCCTCGAATCGATGATGCGGATCACGCTCAACGCCATCCTGCGCGCGGTGTTCGGCGCGCAGGGCGAGGAGTTCGAGGCGCTGCGCGAGCTGCTGCCGCCGATGGTGACGCTCGGCTCCCGGCTGACCATCATGCCCGGTCCTGAGCTGGACCTCGGCCGGTTCAGCCCGTGGGGCCGGTTCCGCATCTACCGGCGCGAGTTCGACGAGATCGTCGACCGGCTGATCGCCAGTGCGCAGGCGGATCCAGACCTCGACCAGCGCAACGACATCCTGGCCCTGATGCTCCAGGCCCGCTACGACGACGGCGAGGCATTGCCCCCGCGTGCCGTGGCCGACCAGTTGCTGACCCTGCTCGCCGCCGGGCACGAGACGACCGCGACCACGCTCGCCTGGGCGGTCGAACGGATCCGCCGGCACCCGCGCGTGCTGTCCCGCCTGGTGGCAGAGGTCGACGAGGACGGCTCCGACCTGCGCAAGGCGACGATCATCGAGGTGCAGCGCACCCGTCCGGTGATCGATCTGACCGGCCGTAAGGTGCGCGGCGAGACGGTCGCGCTGGGGCCGTGGGTGCTGCCGCGCGGCTACAGCATCATGGTCTCGATCAGCCTGGTCCACGACGACGACTCGGTGTTCCCGAACGCCGCGGTGTTCGACCCCGATCGCTTCCTGGGCGTTAATCCGGACACGTACTCGTGGGTGCCGTTCGGCGGCGGCACTCGGCGCTGCATCGGCGCCGCGTTCGCCACCATGGAGATGGACGTGGTGCTGCGCACCCTGCTGCGCGACTTCGAGCTGGTCAGCACGGACGAGCCGGACGAGCGCTGGCACTCCCGCGGCGTCGCGTGGGCGCCTCAGCGCGGCGGATTGGCCGTCGTGCGCCGTCGCATGGTATAGTCCTTGCAGCGTTGGGGACGCAGATCTAGTCCGTGTTGATTCCGGCAAGGTAGTCCCAAATCTCAACGTCAGAACCGTACAGCTCTCAGCTGCCCGCGCATTCTTTCTCGTGCTGCCCGGCAGCAGGAGCGTTCCTTCATCACGCCCCGCGCTTCGTGAAGTGTCCGAACCGCGGCGGGCCATGTTACCCAAATCTAAGGACATTGCTATGACTAGCACTCTTGAACACCCAGTGAACACACACACCGACCGGCTCCAGACCGTCAGCGGGCTCGTCGACCTACAGGACCGGCACGGGTTCCTCCGCGTCAGCGGCTACCTGCCCGGCTCGCAGGACCACTACCTGTCCGCGGATCTCATCCGCAAGCACAAGCTGCGCACCGGCGACCTGGTCGTCGGCGCCGCCGCCCCGCGGCCGGCCGCATCCGGCAAGTCCGGACAGGCCAAGGCCCATCCGCTCACCCGCGTGGACCTCATCAACGGCGCGCCGGCCGAACGGCAACTCGCGAGGCCGCGGTTCGCGGACCTCGTCCCGATCCACCCGCAGCAGCGGCTGCGCCTGGAGACCGGCCCGGACGTGCCGGGCACCAGGGCCATCGACCTGCTCGCGCCGATCGGCAAGGGCCAGCGCGGCCTGATCGTGGCCGCGCCGAAGACCGGCAAGACCCAACTGCTGCAGTCCATCGCGCGGGCCGTGGAGCGCAACCACCCCGAGTGCCACCTCATGGTCGTACTGCTCGACGAGCGGCCCGAGGAGGTCACCGACATGCAGCGCGCGATCGGCGGCGAGGTCATCGCCTCCACCTTCGACCGCCCCGCGCACGAACACATCGCGATCGCGGAGCTCGCCGTCGAGCGGGCGAAGCGGCTCGCCGAGCAGGGCACTGACGTCGTCATCCTGCTCGACTCGCTCACCCGGCTGTGCCGCGCGCACAACAACAACGCCAAGCCCGGCGGGCGCACCCTGTCCGGCGGAGTCGACGCCGCGGCCGTCGCCGGACCCAAGCAACTTTTCGGCGCCGCCCGCAAGCTCGAGGACGCCGGCTCGGTCACCATCCTGGCCACGGCGCTCGTCGACACCGGCTCGCGCGCCGACGACTACTTCTTCGAGGAGCTGAAGAGCACCGGAAACATGGAGCTGCGGCTCGACCGCGCGCTCTCCGACAAGCGGGTCTTCCCGGCGATCGACATGGCCGGCTCCGGCACCCGCCGCGAGGAACTGCTGATCCCCGCCGAGGAGCTCGACGCCGTACGGCGCCTTCGCCGCGTGCTGAGCGCCCAGCCCGGCAATCAGGCCACCGAACTGCTGCTGGAGCGGATGAAGACCACCGCCGGCAACGCCGAGTTCCTGCGTCAGATCCGCCAGACGACGCCGTCCCACTCAGAGTCCTGAGGTTCCCCGGGTGGGACGGCTCGCCGCGGCTCAGGAGATGGAGAAGTTCGCCGAAGCCGCCACGTCGTACGGCGTGGTGTCGTCCTTGTCGATCTGCAGGATGTAGCTCCCGGACTCAACGGTCGGCGCGGCGGCCGAGTTGATGTCGCCCTGGCTCACGGCCAGGTCCGAGGCCGGGAACGTGACGTGCACCGTGCTCGAAGCTCCCGCCGCGAGCGTCACCCGCGCCCAGCCGACCAACCGCTGCGGCGGTACCAGCACGGCGCTGACGGGCTGGGCCACGTACACAGGGACGATGTCCGTGCCCGCCGTGGTCCCCGAGTTGGTGACCGTGAACGTCGCCACTCCGTTGCCCTTCGCGTGCACGTTCGGCGTCACCGTCAGACCGCTGACGGCGAAGTTCGTGTACGAAAGGCCGTAGCCGAACGGATAGAGCGGGTTGTACGCGTGCCCCGCTCCGGAGCCTGTGCCGTTGAGCTGGTCGAAGAACTTCGGTTCGTCGCCGAGCGGCGAGGGCGCGCTCCCGTTGAAGTCACCACCCACCGACGCGGCGTCGGACGGCCAGCTCACCGAGAGGTGCCCGCTCGGATCGAGCTTGCCGAAGATCGTCTCCGCGATGGCCTGACCGGCCTCGGTGCTGCCCTGATAGGCCATCAGGATCGCGTTCGCCTGTTCGGCCGAACCGAGCCCGAGCGGGCGTCCCGCGATCACGACGACGATCACCGGCTTGCCGGTCTTCTCCAGCGCGGAGATCAGCGCGGTCTGATCCGCAGGCAGCGCGGGCGCCGGATTGTCGCCGAGCCCTTCCGCGTACGCCTTCTCCCCCACCGCCACGACGTACGCGTCCGTATTGGACGCGTCGGCGACGGCGGTCGCCTGATCAGGCACGTACGTGGCGTTCGGGTCGGCGCTCAGAATCCCGTTCTGCACGGTAGTGCCCGGTGGAATCTGATTCGCGGGGCCCATGCAGCACACGTGCCCGGCTCCGTACACGCCCTGCCAGCTCACGCTCCAGCCACCGAGCTGGTTGGTCATCGAGTCGGCGCTCGGGCCGGTGACGACGACGTGCGCGGTCGGCGCGAGCGGCAGCGCGCTGTTCTGGTTGCGTAGCAGCGTCATCGACTCCTCGGCCGCCTGCAACGTCTGGTCGCGGCCCGAGGTCACGGCGGCGTCGGCGGCGTTCGCGTTCACGCAGGGGGTGTTCGGATCGCGCACGCAGCCCTGGTCGAACAGGCCGAGCTGGAACTTCATCGTCAGGATGCGCCGCACGGCCTGGTTGATCCGCGCCTGCGAGATCTTGCCGTCCTTCACATCCTGCACGACGGCGCTCTGCCACTGGTCGGGACCGGAGACCTCCATGCTCATGTCGACGCCCGCGTTGACCGCGTCGGCGACGGCGGAGGGCAGGTCGGCGGCGATGTGATACGTGCTCTGCAGCGCGATCACGTCCTGGTAGTCGCTGATGACGACGCCCTGGAAGCCCATCTGCCCGCGGAGGATGTCAGTGAGCAGATAATGCGAGGAGGTCGCGGGCACGCCGTTGATCGAGCCGGAGTCGACCATCACCGCCCCGGCGCCCGCGTTGATGGCGCCCGCGTAGGACGGCAGAATCGTGCTCTGCAGGTAGTTCAGCGGCAGCAGCGCCTCGTTGCGGTCGTGCCCGTTGATCGACTCGGAGTATCCGGCGAAGTGCTTGACCGTCGCGGAGACGTTCAGCGCGCCGGCGCCGGACGACGCCTGCATGCCCTTGACGTCGGCGGCGCCGAGGGCGGCCGAGAGCGCGGGCTCCTCGGCCCAGGTCTCGTAGTACCGGCCCCAGCGGTTGTCCCTGGCGAGATCCTGGACCGGCGCGAACGCCCAGTTCCAGCCGGTGGCGCTCAGCGCGGTCGCGGTCGTCTGGCCCTCCGCGTACGCGGCGGACGTGTCCCACGTCGCGCCCATGCCGATGGACTGCGGGAACAGCGGCGCCTGCCACGGGTGCCCGACGCCGTGCACCGCGTCGATGCCGAAGACGAGCGGGATGTGCAGCCGCGAGTGCGCGACCGCGTACTGCTGGATGATGTTGTACTCGTTGGCCCAGTCGTAGCCCGTGTTGCCCGCGCCGCCCTTGCCGGTGGTGTCCGGCGGGTTGTCGGTGCCTCCGGCGAGCACGGATCCGACGTCGTCGTTGACCAGGATCTGCTGCATGCAGGCGGTGTTCGGCATGCCGAAGCCGCTGCCGCCGCCGCAGGTCGTGCTGTTCGGGTCGGTCAGATTGTCGACCAGCTGCTGGTCCATCTGCCCGGCCATCTCCTGCAGCGTCATCCGGCCGAGCAGGTCGGAGACGCGGGACTGGACGGAGGCCGAGGAGTCGAGGTAGAGCGGGCCGGCCCCCGCCCCCGCCGAGCCCGCCGGGACGAGGAACGCCCCCGTGGTCGCCGCCACCAGCACGGCCATCGCGACGCGCGAGCGGCTGCGGGCGGCGGGATGTATCAGGGTATTCATGAGCTTCGTGCGGTGAACGCGCATCATCGCGGCACACTCCTGGGAAGCTAGATCGATTTTTACCTGTTCTTTTCCGGACAGCCCGGCGTGAACGAGGTGAA
This sequence comes from Actinospica sp., assembly GCF_035552695.1. Lineage (NCBI taxonomy): Bacteria > Bacillati > Actinomycetota > Actinomycetes > Catenulisporales > Actinospicaceae > Actinospica > Actinospica sp. The sequence continues at coordinate 28,677 of NZ_DASZKT010000262.1, read as the reverse complement.
AATAGGTCCAGCCGCCCCACTCATCAACCCCCTGCGGTTCCGGAACCTGAAGTTTTTAAATCAGCCCATGAAACTATGACCTGATACATCTCAGTTGCGTCACGAACCGCGGCCGGGATCAATGGTGCCGCACATCGTGGACCCGTTCCCTCAGATCCGTACGTTCGTCTTGCCGCGGGCGCCCGAGGTGCTGCGCAGCGCGTCGGGGACCTCGTCCAGCGAGATGGTCTGCTGGATGGGGACTGTGATGCGGCGCTCCGCGACCTCGGCGGTGATCCGGGCGAGCAGGTCCGGCTTGTTCTGCATCATGAAGTTGACGACGGTGATCCGGTTGGCGGCGAGGAGTTCCGGCGGCGCGACGAGGGTCGCGGACACCGCCGTGCCGCCGTCTCGCACGAGTGCGGCGTTCGCCGCGAAGCGGTCCGGGTGCGTGCGGCTACGAAGGTCGCGGCGGCCGCCGCGGTATCGCTTTCCGCGTCAGGCGAGTAGATGCTCCGCGAGCAGGAGCGCGCCGATCGCGATCATCGCGACACCTGAGCAGCGGGACACCGCTCGGGCGAAGGCCGGGCGGGTGCGCAGCACGCGTCTCGCGGCGGTGCCGACACCCGTGTAGACCATGGCGCAGTTGGCCGTGTGCACCAGGCCAAGCAACGCGATCTGCGCGGCGAAGGGCCAAGCCGCGCCACGTGCCGCGAACTGCGGCAGCAGCGCGAGGAACAGCAGCAGCGCCTTCGGATTCAGGCCGCTGATACCAGCTCCCCGGGCCGCGCGCCGCGGCCAAGGACCGCCGTCTTGCGCCGCGGCGGCTTCGGGCACAGCAGGTCGAGCCAGCGTGGTGACGCCGAGCCAGAGCAGGTAGACCGCGCCGAGCGTCGTCAGAACGGTCAGCACGACGGGCGTACGGGCGATCAGCGCGGCGACACCGCTCGCGACCGCCGCGGTCAAGACCACGTAGCCCGCCAGCAGACCACCCACGGCGGGAAGCACCGACCGATCGCGCAGCCCGGACGCGATCACGTACGCCCAGTCCGCGCCCGGGACCAGCACCAGGAGCAGGGAGACCGCCCAGAACGCGGTGAGAGCAGCTATCGGCACAAGGGGAAGACTAGGGCGATCTGTCCCGAAGGTGTTTCCAACATTCCCCGTAGATCGCGTCTGAGTGGAAGAATCTTCTCCATGGACGACCTGGACCGGAAAATCCTTGCCGAGCTGCAGCGCGACGGCCGGTTGACGCTGACCGAACTCGCCGAGCGCGTCCGGCTGAGCGTCTCGCCGTGCCACCGTCGCCTGCGCGCCCTGGAACGGTCCGGCGCGATCGCCGGCTATCACGCTCAGCTCGACGCGGCGGCCCTGGGCCTGGCCTTCGAGGCGCTGGTCTTCGTGACCATGCGGTATGAGGACCGGGAGACTGTCGCGGAGTTCGAGCAGCGCGTCGCCGAGCTTCCCAACGTGCTCCAGGCGCAGCGGCTGTTCGGTGACCCGGACTACCTGCTGCGCATCGTCACCCGCGACCTGCCCGCCTACCAGCAGCTCTACGACGAACACCTCGCCACGCTCCCGGGCGTCCAGCGGCTGAGCTCCACCTTGGTCATGAAGAGCCTCGTCGAGGCCCGGCCCCTTCCACTGTGAGCACGGCCTCGCGGATGAGGGCGATGCCGCGCGCCAGGTCGGCGGGAGGCGAGGCCGCGTATCCGAGGACGAGGCCGGGTTCGTTCGGCAGCTGGTAATGCCAGGACAACGGCTGGGTTTTGACGCCGTGTTCGAGCGCTCGCGTGGCGACGTCGGTGTCGCGGAAGTCAGCGTCGAAGGTGATCGTGAGGTGCAGGCCAGCCGCGGCGCCGTGAATTCGTGCCTGCGGCAGGTGCGCGTGGATCGCTTCGATCATCGCGTCGCGGCGACGGCGGTGCCTGCGACGCAGCGTGCGAAGATGCCGTTCCAGTTCGCCGGACTCCATCAGCTCGGTCAGCACGAGTTGCGGCAGGACCGCGTTGCCGAGGTCGGCGTAGCGCTTGGCGACCACCATGGCCTCTCGGTGGCTCGGAGGCGCGATCAGCCAGCCGACGCGTAGCGCGGGGGCGAGGGTCTTCGAGACGCTGCCGGCGTAGAAGACGCGGTCGGGCAGCAGCGCTTGGACGGCGGGAACCGGAGGCCGGTCGTAGCGGTGTTCGGCGTCGTAGTCGTCCTCGAGGATGAACCCGCGGTTCTCATCCGCCCACTTCACCAACTCGCGCCGACGCCCGCCGTCGAGCACCACACCGGTCGGGAACTGATGCGCCGGAGTGAGCGCGACGGCCGGGGCGCCGCTTTCGCGCAGCAGGTCCACGCGCAGACCGGCCGCGTCGACCGGGATCGGCGGTGTGCGCAGGCGGCGGCTGGCCAGGTGCTGGCGCACGCCGAGCGAACCGGGATCCTCGACGGCGATCTCGCCGATCCCGTCGTCCATCAGCACACGTGTGATCAGGTCGAGCGCCTGCGCGACTCCCGTGACGATCACCACGTCGTCCGCGTCGACACGGATGCCGCGATTGCGCGCGAGCCAGTCGGCCACGGCGCGGCGGAACGGGGGTGCGCCGCGCGGGTCGCCGTACCCGAAGTCCGCTGGATCCAGCGCGTCGAGAACCCGCCGCTCCGCGCGCAGCCAGCCGCCGCGCGGGAACGCGGCCAGGTCCGGCACGCCGGGCGTCAGGTCGATCCGGGCCGGGCTGGCACGTAAGAGGTCGAATACGTCGTGCCCGGGTGCGACGGCGAAATCCGTATGCGCGGGCCTCGGCTCCGCGTGCCGAACCCCGGTTGGTGGAGCGATGGGCGCCGCGACCACGAACGTCCCGGCACGTCCGCGACCGGCCAGCTGTCCGTCCTCGATCAGCCTTCGGTACGCCTCGGTGACCACGCCGCGCGAGACGCGCAGTTCCTCGGCCAGCACTCGTCCGGGCGGCACCCGGCTGCCCATCGGAAGCCGGCCGTCCGCGATCGCGGCGCGCAACCGCTCGGTCAGATAGCCGATCAGTCCGCCGTCCGGCGCCTGGCTCAGATCCAGCTGCAAGAAGTCGGTCCCGGGTTTGGACCTGTCAGATGGTTCCGCTTTGGACCTTGGCACAGGACCATTGTGCAGCGAGAGTGGGCTTGTGGGAACTATCGAGACCGTCACCGCACCGGTGAATCAGAGCACGCACACCGCCGCTCGCGGCCGCGGCCGGGTGCGCCGCGTCGCGGTCGGCGCCTTCGCGATGTCCCTGGTCGGAAGCAGCGTCGGGATCTCGCACGCGCTGATCTCGGCGCCCCTGTTCACCGCTCAGGCGATCCGCTACGTGGCGGCGGCCGGCATCCTGATCACGCTGGCCAAGCGTGCGCGGGTGCAGCTGGTCCGACCGCGCGGCCTGGAGTGGCTCTGGCTCTCCGGGATCGCGGCGCTCGGCCTCGTGCTGTTCAACGTCGCGGTCGTGCGCGGTGTCGCGCACGCCGAGCCCGCGGTCATCGCGGTCGCGGTCGCCTGCGTGCCGGTGGTCCTCGGCGTGGCCGGACCGCTGCTCGAACGACGCACCCCGAGTGGCAGAGTGCTGATCGCCGCGGTGATCGTCACCGCCGGGAGCGCGCTCGTCGAGGGTACCGGCCACACCGACGCGGCGGGCGTGGCGTGGGCGGCGGTGGCGCTGGTGTGCGAGGCCGCGTTCACCCTGCTCGCGGTTCCGGTGCTGCCGCGGCACGGGGCGTGGGGCGTCTCGGTGCACTCGGTGTGGATCGGGGCGGTCATGCTCGCGGTGCTCGGCGTATCGACCGAGGGCCCGGGGGCGGTGACCCGTCTGACGGCGGCCGACTGGGCGGCGATGGGCTACCTGGCGGTGCTGGTGACCGCGGTCGCCTTCCTGCTCTGGTACTCGACCGTCGTCGCGCTCGGCGCCGGGCTCGGCGGCCTGATCACCGGCATCGCGCCGATCTCGGCGGCCGTCGTGGGCGTCGCGGTCGAGGGACGGGTGCCCAGCCTTCCGGTCTGGTGCGGCGTGCTCGTCGTGCTCGCCGGGCTCTCCGTGGGACTGTTGGGGAAAGATTTTTCGCGCGAGCCTGTAGTAGAAGTGCCCGCCCGTTCGTCATAGGGACGAAGAGGCGCACGGCGCCACCCGAGATACCCGCGAACGGAGCAGATCATGAAGTACCTGATGCTGGTGTGCGTGGACCCCGACCTCGAGCCGGGGGCCGCCGAAGGAGCGCCGGACGTCGAGGACTGGGTCAGCGAGACGGACGGCAAGGGCATCCGGCTGATGGGCGACCGCGTGCGCCCGGGCAGCGAGGCCACCACCGTGCGCGTGCGCAATCGCGAGGTCCTGCTCTCCGATGGCCCGTACGCCGAGACCAAGGACCTGATCGCCGGCTTCGACGTCCTCGAGTGCGCCGACCTCGACGAGGCGATCGAGGTCGCGTCCCGGCACCCGATGGCCTGGGGCGGCGTGCTGGAGCTGCGGCCGTTCTGGGTCGACGACCAGGACTGATCGGGCGATGGGCGAGGAATCGGTCGGCGAGTTCATCGCCGGGATCTACGCCGACGGGTGGAGCCGGATCGTGGCCACCATGATCCGGTTCACCGGCGGCGACTGGGACCTGGCCGAGGAGTGCGCGCAGGACGCGTTCGCCCGGGCGCTGCGGACTTGGCCGGGCACCGGCGTCCCGCGGCAGCCGCTGGCCTGGCTGACCACCGCCGCCCGCAACCGCGCGGTCGACCGGATGCGCCGCGCGTCGACCGAGGCGGCGAAGCTCAGGGAGTGGGCCGCGATGGAAAGCCTGCAGCCGCCGCCGTACACGAGCGACGGGGAGATCCCGGACGAACGACTCGAGCTCATGTTCACCTGCTGCCACCCCGCGCTGAACCTCGACGCGCAGGTGGCGTTGACGCTGCGCACGCTCGCCGGTCTGAGCACCGCCGAGATCGCGCGCGCCTTCCTGGTGCCGGAGCGCACGATGGGCCAACGCATCTTCCGCGCGAAGCAGAAGGTCGCGCACGCGGTCATCCCGTTCCGGGTGCCGCCGGCGCACCTGCTGCCGGACCGGCTCCCGGCGGTGCTGCACGTGCTCTACCTGCTGTTCAACGAGGGCTACAGCGACCAGCGGCACAAGACGCGGCTGAGCCTGGAGGCGATCCGGCTCGCCCGCGTGCTCGCGGCGCTGATGCCCGACGAGCCCGAGGCGCACGGCATGCTCGCGCTGATGCTGCTGCACGACGCACGCAGCCCCTCGCGCGCCGACGCGGCCGGGGAGATCACCACCCTGGCCGAGCAGGACCGCTCGCGGTGGGACCGGGAGCGGATCACCGAGGGCACCGCGATCCTCGAGCGTGCGCTGCGCACCCGCCGGGCCGGGCCGTTCCAGATCCAAGCGGCGATCGCGGCCTGCCACGCCACCGCCGCGTCCACGGCGGACACCGACTGGCCGCAGATCGTCGGCCTCTACGAGCAGCTCGCGCGGGTGGCCCCGAGCCCGATCGTCGAGCTGAACCGCGCCGTGGCCCTCGCCATGGCACAGGGCCCGGAGGCGGCGTTGCCGCTGGTCGACGCTCTTGCCGAATCGGGCCGCCTCGACGGCTACCACCTGCTGCACGCCACCCGCGCCGACCTGCTGCGACGCTGCGGCCGCGACGCCGAGGCCGCCGACTGCCTCCGCGCGGCACTCGCCCTCGCGCCTACCGAGGCCGAACGGCGTCTTCTCGCCCGGCGGCTCTCAGCGGGCTGACCTCGCGACGGCGCAGCGACGCGACGCACGCCACGACGACGACGAGCGGCCAGGCCGCCTGGACGGCGGTCAGGATCCGTTCGGCGAGTCCCGCGACGCTGTGACCGTGCAGTTCGATCAGGAACCACGCGGCGCCTGCCGCCATCACGACCGTGACCACGGTCCCGGTCGTCGGCCGCAGTGCCCAGACCGCGGAGGTGTCGCGTTCCGCGGCCAGGACCGGAAAGAGCGCGAGGAGCGTGAATCCGATTCCGGTGGAGACCAGGTGGCGCAGCGACGTACCGCCGGCCGGTTCCGGCGAGAGCGCCACCACCACCGAGGCCACTCCCCCGCACGCCAGCACCACCCGCCCGGAGAGGGCCGCGGCGCGAAGGCCGATGGCGGTCGCGAGGTGGCAGACCCCGAGGACGTACAGCGAGCCGGTCATCAGCCACGGGTCGGCCGCGCCCTGCGCGGCCAGCGCACTGATGGAATCGACCATCGCGTCGTACCCCGCTGGCTGCAGCGTTGCGGCGAGCGCCCATCCGCAGATCAGCGCCACGGGGGCGCAACCCGCCGATACCAGCGCCCACCACGGAACCAACATCATGCATCCAACGTAAATTCTGGCCCGCCGGATCGCCCGGATCTCCGGCCGATTGTTCGTGCCGCTGAGCGTGCGGCGGGTGCTCCAGCGCTGGGCCGAATGGGCGAGGAGGGCGCGGCGCGGCCGGATGCCCTCCCTCGTAACAGCTTCACCCGATCGGCCCGTTTGAGTTCAGTAACTCGCTTGGGTGCATGCAGAGTGCTAGACGTGGAATGAGTGCTCGATGCTCGATCCAACCAAACGCCAAGAGCAGTCACGGAGGCTCGGTCATGTCCACTCCCACCGATGACGAGGCCCAAGTCGAACTGCGCTATCCGGGCGGCAGCCTCGACCTGCCGATCCGGCCCGCCACCGAGGGCGCCGGGGGCATCGAGCTCGGCCGCCTGCTGAACCAGACCGGCCTGGTCACGCTGGACACCGGGTTCGTGAACACGGCGGCGTGCACCTCGTCGATCACCTACATCGACGGCGACGCCGGGATCCTGCGCTACCGCGGCTACCCCATCGACCAGCTCGCCGAGCGGTGCAGCTTCCTGGAGGTGAGCTATCTGCTCATCTACGGCGAGCTGCCGACCGCCGCGCAGCTCGCCGACTTCTCCGGGAAGATCACCCGGCACACGCTGCTGCACGAGGACCTGCGGCGCTTCTTCGACGCGTTCCCGCGCAACGCGCACCCGATGTCCGTGCTGTCCTCCGCGGTCTCGGCCCTGTCCACCTTCTACGAGGACAGCCTCAACCCCTTCGACGACGAACAGGTCGAACTCGCCACGATCCGGCTGATGGCGAAGCTGCCCACGATCGCGGCGTACGCCCACAAGAAGTCGGTCGGCCAGCCGGTCCTCTACCCGGACAACTCGCTCGGGCTGGTGGAGAACTTCCTGCGGATGACCTTCGGTCTGCCCACCGAGCCCTACGACGCCGATCCGCTGTTCGTGCACGCACTCGACGTGCTGTTCATCCTGCACGCCGACCACGAGCAGAACTGCTCCACCTCGACCGTGCGGATGGTCGGCTCGGCCGAGGCGAACCTCTTCGCCAGCATCTCGGCCGGCATCAATGCCCTGTTCGGCCCGGCGCACGGCGGCGCCAACGCGGCGGTGCTCGACATGCTGATGCGCATCCACGAGTCCGGCGACCACGTCGACACCTTCGTCGAGCAGGTCAAGGACCGTTCCGCGCGCGTGCGCCTGATGGGCTTCGGCCACCGCGTCTACAAGAACTACGACCCGCGCGCCGCGATCGTGAAGAAGATCGCCGACGAGGTGATCACCAAGACCGGCGGAGACCCGCTGCTGGACCTCGCCAAGCAGCTCGAGGAGCGCGCGCTGTCCGACGACTACTTCATCGAGCGCAAGCTGTATCCGAACGTGGACTTCTACACCGGTCTCATCTACCGCGCCCTCGGCTTCCCCACCCGCATGTCCACCGTGCTGTTCGCCATCGGACGGCTGCCGGGCTGGATCGCGCACTGGCGCGAGATGATGGCCGACCCGGCGACGAAGATCGGCCGCCCCCGGCAGGTCTACACCGGCCACGGCGAACGCAGCCTCTGAACATCCGCAGCCTCTGAACATCCGAGCACGACGCGACTCGCCATCGGCCGGCGGGCGGGGCAGGATGGGAGGGTGCTGTTCGCCGACGTGGTCGATGCCTCGGCCGTCGTGTCCGCGACGCGGTCGCGGCTGAAGAAGGTCGAAGCGCTGGCCGGGGTGCTGCGCGCCGCGGCCGAGGCGAGCGATGGCGACAGGGGCGAGGGCCGGGGCGCGGCGGCGGTGCGGGCGGTGACCGGGTTCTTGACGGGCGTGCCGGTGCAGGGCCGGATCGGGACGGGGTGGCGCACGCTGGTGCAGCTGGAGCGGCATCCGGCGGAGGCGGCGAGCCTGACGGTCGCCGAGGTCGACGGGGCGTTGACGGAGCTGGCCGGGACCAGCGGGGTCGGGGCGCAGGCTCGGCGGGCGGCGCTGCTGGCCGCGATGATGGGGCGGGCCACCGCGGTCGAGCAGGACTTTCTGGTGCGGCTGCTGGCGGGGGAACTGCGGCAGGGCGCGCTCGAAGGCGTGATGCTCGACGCCGTCGCCCGGGCGTGCGGCACCGAGGGCGAGCGGGTGCGGCGGGCGTTCATGTTCTCCGGCTCGCTGCCGGACACCGCGGCGGCCGCGCTGCTCGGCGGGGCGCGGGTGCTGGACGGGTTCGGCCTGGAGCTCGGCCGGCCGGTCCGGCCCATGCTGGCGTCCCCGGCCGATTCGCTGGACGCGGCGCTCGAGGAGCTGGGGCCGGGGCTGCGGGTGGAGTACAAGCTCGACGGGGCCCGGATCCAGGTCCATCGCGACGGGGACGAGGTACACGTATTCACCCGCACTCTGCGGGAGATCACCGATGGCGTTCCGGAGCTCGTGGAGTTGGTGCGGGCCTTGCCGTGCCGGTCGGTGGTCCTCGACGGGGAGACGCTCGCGCTGGCCGACGACGGACGGCCGCGGCCGTTCCAGGAGACGATGAGCCGCTTCGGCGCCACCTCCGAGCGGGAACTGCTGCTGCGGCCGTACTTCTTCGACTGCCTGCATCTGGACGGGGACGATCTGCTGGACGTGGCGTTGGCCGAGCGGGTCAAGGCCCTGCGGCAGGCTGTGGGAGAGCACGTGATTCCGGGCATCGTGGAGCCGAGTGCGGCGGACGCCGTGACGTTCCTCGCCGAGGCGCTCGCGGCCGGACACGAGGGCGTCATGGTCAAGAAGCTGGACGCGCCGTACGCGGCCGGGCGGCGCGGCCGGACCTGGCAGAAGGTCAAGCCGGTGCACACGCTCGACCTGGTCGTGCTGGGGGCCGAATGGGGGCACGGACGACGATCCGGCCTGCTCAGCAACCTGCACCTCGGCGCCCGCGACCCCGACGGCGGACCGCCGGTGATGGTGGGCAAGACGTTCAAGGGCCTCACCGACGAACTGCTCGCGTGGCAGACCTCGACGTTCCCGGAGTACGAGAGCAGCCGCACGGACTGGACCGTGTTCCTGCGCCCGGAACTGGTCGTCGAGATCGCGCTCGACGGCGTTCAGGTCAGCCCGCGCTATCCCGGCGGCGTCGCACTGCGGTTCGCCCGCGTGGTGCGCTACCGCTCGGACAAGACGGCGGCGGAGGCGGACACGATCGACACCGTGCGCGCGCTGCTGCCGGTCAGCTCACGGCCATCGGAAGACTCAGCGTGAAGCAGGCGCCTCGGCCGGGTTCGCTGTACACGGTGGCACTGCCGCCATGGGCCTCGGCGATGGCCGCGACGATGGCCAGGCCGAGGCCGCTGCCCTGCTGCGCGGTGGTCCGCGCGCGCGACGGATCGGCGCGGTAGAAGCGTTCGAAGACGCGCGCGGCCTCCGCGGCGCTCAGGCCGTGGCCGGTGTCGAGCACGTCGAGCGCGTAGCGACCCGGCTGCTCGTCCGGCCGAACCCGAACGGTGATCGCGGTGCCCTCGGGCGTGTGCCGCACGGCGTTGGTCAGCAGGTTGTCCACGGCTTGGCGCAGCCGGTTCTCGTCGCCGATCACGACGGGTTCGCGCTCGCCGCGCGCGACGAACAGGTCGATGCCGCGGTCGGCCGTCCTGGCCCTGGCCGCGGTGATCGAGTCGGCGGCCAGCGCGACGAGGTGTACCCGGTCGCGCGCGAGGGGACGCTCCTGGTCGAGCCGGGCGAGCAGCAGCAGGTCCTCGACGAGCAGGCCCATCCGCGTCGCCTCGTCCTCGATCCGGCGCATCAGATCGGGCATCTGCCGCGCGTCCACGGCGCCCTGCCGGTAGAGCTCCGTCAGGCCGCTGATCGAGGCGAGCGGGGTACGCAGTTCGTGGCCCGCGTCGGCGGCGAACTGACGCATGTGCGCCTCCGAGCGCAGTGCCTCGGCCTCGGAGCGCGCCTGCGCGCTGAACGCGGCCTCGATCTGCCCGAGCATGCCGTTGAGCGAACGGGACAGTTGGCCGATCTCCGTCTTCGGATGGCCGTGCGGGATACGCCGGGTCAGATCGCCGGCCGAGATCGCGGACGCGGCGGCCTCGATCTGCCGCAACGGTCGCAGCGTCCTGCGAACCAGCACGTAGCCGAGTCCGAGCAGCGCGAGACCCACGGCGACGTCCACGGTGATGTCGAGATCGTCGAGGTGGGAGACCGTGGCGTCGACGCTGCTGAGCGGGGTCGCGACGACGACATAGCCGTCGACCGTCGCCTTCGATTTCGACGGAGGAGTACTGAGCGCGGAGTCGTGATCGGCGGAAGCCGCCGGGAGCGGGGCGACGAACGTTTCGACGTACCGCGCGTTCACGACCGCGACCTGCCATTCGATCTTGGTGGAGCCGATGGTGCTGGTCTCGGTGATCGGGTTCCCGGACTCGGCCGCGGCGAGCAGGGCCTCCTTCGAAGGCAGCGGCGGCACGGCGGTGGACTGGCTGACAGTCGCGTCGCAGGCCGCGAGCGCCGTCGACCCCTGCGCGGTGGTCAACAGTTCCACGGCGTTGTCGCTCGGCAGGTTTCCGCAGTTCAAAGACTGGTAGGTGGGCTTGTCCCAGTGCGCGCTCGAGATCGTCCGGGCGATGGTCGTCAGCTGCTGGCCGCTCTGATCGACCAGGTATTCGCGGAACAGATCGACGCCCAGGGCCCCGGTCACGCTCAGGCCGACCGCGGCCAGGCCCAGGGTGCCGAGCACGAGCCGGGCCCACAGCGGGATCCGGGACCACACCGGCTTCCGGGACCACACCGGTTTCCGGGACCACAGCCTCATTCCCCGACCCTGGGTTCCCGCAGGATGTAGCCGACGCCGCGCACGGTGTGCAGCAGCCGCGGCCCCTCGGCCTCGAGCTTCTGCCGGAGGAACGAGATGTAGGACTCGACGATGCCCTGCTGCCCGGCGAAGTCGTAGTTCCAGACGTGGTCGAGGATCTGCCCCTTGGACTGCACGCGGCCGCTGTTCGCCATCAGGTAGCGCAGCACCTTGAACTCGGTCGGCGAGAGGTCCACCCGCTTGCCGCCGCGGCGCACCTCGTGGGCCTGGTCGTCGAGTTCGAGGTCGGCCACGCGGTACTGCCCGGGCAGCGTGTCGCCGCCGTGCGAGCGCCGCAGCACGTTGTGGATGCGGGCGACGACCTCCTCGAGGCTGAACGGCTTGGTGACGTAGTCGTCGCCGATGGCCAGGCCCGCGACCTTGTCCTCGACGGCGTCCTTCGCGGTGAGGAACAGCACCGGCACGCGGCGCGACTGGCGCAGCCGTTCGGCGACGTCGAAGCCGTCCATGTCCGGCAGCATCACGTCCAGAATCACCAGGTCAGGAGCCTGGGACTCGGCCGCGGCCAGCGCCTCCCGGCCGGCGGCCGCGGCGCTCACCGCGAACCCGGAGAACCGCAGGCTCACCGAGAGCAGCTCCCGGATGTTCGGTTCGTCGTCGACGACCAGCAGATGAGCGAGCGGTTCCGGAAAGTCCATGTCGGCCATGCTCCGAGCCGTTCCTGAAATCTCCATGGAAGTTTCCCTGAAGACCTCTGCAGATTTCGCGCCCCGGATCGTGCCCGGCGCGGTCGTCGGTGCCGTGTCGGCGCTGTGGTCGACCCCGTGGCCAGCGCCCCGACGTGCAGGAACCTTGCAGGAACGGCCCAGAATCCGCTCATCAGCGCGCGTTGTGATGGATCCGTCGACGTCATCCGACGGCGGCAACCGAGAGATGAGGTGTGTTCGCATGCGGATCCTGGTGCTGGGCGCCGACGGATACCTCGGCTGGCCCACGGCGCTCCATCTGTCCGCCGCCGGGCACGAGGTCGGCGTCCTGGACAACTTCGCCCGCCGCGGCTACGACCGGGAACTGGGCGTGGAGAGCCTGGTGCCGATCGAGTCCTTCGACGCGCGCATCCGGGCGTGGCAGGAGGTCTCCGGCCGGACGCTCACGCCGTACGTCGGCGACCTGACCGACGCCGAGTTCACCACCGGCGCGGTGCGCGGCTTCCGCCCCGACGCGATCGTGCACTTCGCCGAGCAGCGGGCCGCGCCGTACTCGATGATCGACCAGGAGCACGCGGTCTACACCCAGTCGAACAACGTGGTCGGCACGCTGAACCTGCTCTACGCGATCGCCGAGACCGATCCGGGGATCCACCTGGTCAAGCTGGGCACGATGGGCGAGTACGGCACGCCGAACATCGACATCGAGGAGGGCTGGCTGGAGGTCACCCACAACGGGCGCACCGACCGGATGCTCTACCCGAAGAAGCCGGGCTCGTTCTACCACCTGTCCAAGGTGCACGACAGCCACAACATCGAGTTCGCCTGCCGGGTCTGGGGCCTGCGCGCCACGGACCTGAACCAGGGCATCGTCTACGGCCACCGCACCGAGCAGACGGCCGCGGATCCGCGGCTGGCGACCCGCTTCGACTACGACGCGGTCTTCGGCACCGTGCTCAACCGTTTCGTGATCCAGGCCGTGCTGGGCCGGCCGCTGACCGTGTACGGCGGCGGCGGGCAGACCCGCGGCATGATCGAGATCCGCGACACGGTCGAGTGTATCCGGCTCGCCTGCGAGAACCCGGCCGCGGCCGGCGAATTCCGGGTCTTCAACCAGATGACCGAGTCCTTCCGGATCGACCACCTGGCCAAGACGGTAGCCGAGGCCTACCCCGGCGACGTGCGCGTCGACCACCTGGACAACCCGCGCGTCGAGCAGGAGGAGCACTACTACCACGTGGTGCACTCCGGCCTGCCGCAGCTGGGGCTCGCGCCGCACCTGCTGTCCAACACCCTGATCGAGTCGCTGTTCCCGCTGGTCGCCGCGCATCGCGGCCGGGTCGATGCGGACGCGCTGCTGCCCGGCGTCCGGTGGCGCGGCGCGCTGCCGCAGACCGCGGACGCCGCATGACGGGCCCGGCGCCGGGCTCCCGGCTCGCCGGGAGCCGGATCCTGGTCACCGGCGGCGCGGGCTTCATCGGCGGGCACGTGGTGCGGGCGCTGGCGCAGGCGGGCGCGACCGTGCTGGTCGCGGACCGCAGGCCGGCCCCGGTCCCGGACGGCGGCCGGGTGCTGCTGGGCGATCTGTGCGACCCGGGCTTCCGCGAGCGGATCGTCACCGAGGACCTGGACGGGATCATCCACCTCGCGGCGGCGACCTCCGTGCTGGCCTCGGTGAACGACCCGGCGGGCGTGCACGACCTGAACGTCACCGCGACGGCCGGGTTGCTGGAGCTCGCGCGGGTGCGCGGCGTCCCGCGCTTCATGCTCGCCTCGACCAACGCGGTCGTCGGCGACGCCGGCGAGTCCGTGATCGACGAGCGGTGCGCGCCGCGCCCGCTGACGCCGTACGGCGGGTCCAAGGCGGCGTGCGAGATGCTGCTCTCCGCGTATCAGGGCTCGTACGGCATGATCACCTGCGCGCCGCGGCTGACGAACGTGTACGGCACCGGCATGGCAGCCAAGGACAGCTTCGTCCCGCGGATGATGCGCGCCGCGCGCGATGGCGGCAAGGTCGAGATATACGGCACCGGTGAACAGCGGCGTGACCTGGTCAACGTCCTCGACGTCGTGCAGGGCCTGGTCGTCGCCTGGCAGCAGGACGTGACCGGACCGCTGGTGATCGGCAGCGGCCACTCCGTCAGCGTGCTCGAACTCCTCGAGGCCGCGCGCACGGCCACCGGCATCGAGATCCCGGCGCGGCACGTCGCGGCCAAACAGGGCGAGATGCCGGCCGTGCGCGTGGACATCGGCCGGGCCGCCGCGCTCGGCTACGAGCCGGCGGTCGGACTGGAGGACGGCCTGCGCGAGGTCTGGGCGGATTTCCAGCGGACCCGAGCACGCGCGTGATCGCTCGGCCGGTACGCCGCGCTCGCGCTCGGCTTCGGACACTGCCGGGGCTCGCCCGCACGCACTGGATGTTCACGATCGTCCTGGTGCTCGGGCTGGCCGGCAGGGTTCTGACGATGGCGGCGTACTGGCCGGCCCTGTTCTACATCGACTCCTCGAGCTACCTGACCAACAGATTCACACTGAGCGCGACCGCGCAGGATCCGATCGGCTACTCGCTCATTCTCCGAGTGCTGCTGGACATCGGGCATCTCGGCCTGGTCGTCGCGCTACAGCACGCGGCCGGCCTCGCCATGGCGGCCTGCATCTACGCGCTGCTGCTGCGCAAGGGGGCGCCGCGCTGGCTCGGCGCCCTCGCGGCCGTCCCGGTGCTGCTCGACGCCTACGAATGGCAGATCGAACAGACCATCCTCTCGGACAGTCTGTTCCTGGCCATGGTCACGTTCGCCGTGACGATCCTGGCGTGGAACAGGCGTCCTTCGTGGAAGGCGATCGTGAGCGCCGGCCTGCTCCTCGGCTGCGCGAGCGTCGTGCGGACGGTCGGCGAGGTCGCGATCGTGCCCGCGGCCATCTATGTCTTGATCGTCGCGGGACCTACGTGGCGGCGCAGGCTGGCGACGTGCGCGCTGCTTACCGCGCTGTTCGCGGTTCCCTTGCTGGGCAACGCCGTCTACGCGTCTTTCGACACCGGAGGCTCGGTCCAGAGCTCCCAGAATCTGCTCTACGGCAGGCTCGCGACGGTGGCCGACTGCTCGCAGGTGCCGAGTGATCTGCGTTCACTGTGCCCGTCCGGATCGGTGGCCTATCGCAAGTCGCAGGGACCTGACCACTACGCGCACGACCCCAGCTCCCCGGTCGTGAAGGCCAGCACAGCGCAGGTGAACGCATTCGACGACTGGGTGCTCGAACACCAGCCGCTAGCGGTCGCGGAGGCGGTCGGTGGGGACTTCGTGCAGCTGTTCATCTCGCCGCGCGCCACGGTGAGCGGCGGCACGGACATCTCGCGCTGGCAGTTCCAGACCACGTTCCAGACGTGGACTCAGACGCCGAATGGATACGCGAATCTCCTGCAGGAGGCCGGAGACTCCGGAAACGGGCACCTGGACGTCGGCATCGCCCAGGGACTCCGGGCCTACCAGCTCGACGGCGGCTACACGCCAGGCTGGTTCTTCGGCGCCGCGCTGCTCGCGGGACTCATCGGTCTTGTCAGGCGGCGTTCCCCAGCGCGGGCGCAGATCGTGCTGTGGACCGGCACCGGGCTCGCGCTGCTGCTGGGCGCGGACTTCTTCGAATTCTCCTGGCGGTACCAGCTACCCGCCCTCGTCTTCCTACCCATGGGAGGTGCTTTTGCGATGATCAAGAACAAGCCGCTCCTCGAGAGTTACCCCGACACTGTCGACACCGACGCGACCGAGGAATTCCACGCACGACACGGCGGGGATCTCGCGCTCGGACCGGTCGTCGTGCTGATCGCCGCGTACAACGAGGCGGAGTCGATCGGCGCGGTGCTCGACAAACTGCCCGCGGAATGCCACGGCATGCACGTCGACCCGCTCGTCGTCGTAGACGGGGCAACCGACGCCACCGCGCAGGAAGCCCTGGCCCACGGCGCGTACACCTGCGTCGCTCCGACGAACCGCGGCCAGGGCGCGGCGCTGCGGCTCGGATATCACCTCGCTCACGAGGCGGGCGCCCGATACGTCGTCACGACCGACGCGGACGGGCAGTACGACACCGCCGAGCTGCCTCGGCTGCTCGCGCCGATCATGAACGACGAGGCCGATTTCACGACCGGATCGCGCATCCTCGGCCGTGACGAGAGCGGCAACCGCGTCCGGTTGGCGGGCTGCCGCTTCTTCGCCGCGCTCGTCAGCGTTCTGATGAAGGAGCGGGTGACCGACACGTCGTTCGGGCTGCGTGCGATGCGGGCGCAGGTACCGGTCTCGGTGACGCTCCGGCAGCCGCAGTATCAGTCATCGGAGTTGCTGATCGGCGTTCTGGCGCAGGGCTACCGGGTCCACGAGGTGCCGATGACGATCGCGCGGCGCGACGCGGGCCGAACGAAGAAGGGCAACGCGCTGGTCTACGGCTCCCGCTACGCCCGCGTCGTACTCGGCACCTGGTGGCGTGAGCGGCGGTCGGAGAAGACCAGGCGGTCGAACAGCACGAACTTGGCCACGAACACTATGCCGTAAGAGCCGAGGTACGCCGCGGCGAGGAGCACCGACTGCTCGCCGCGGCTTGTCACCGTCCCCTTGATCCACGCGTCGGTGACGGTCGTCGCGATGACCGCGAGCACTGCGGTACCCAGCGTGATCATCCAGTAGAGCACCAGCTCACGGACCTTCCCACCACGTGCGCCCGCGTCGTCGGCGCGCCATGCCCAGCGCCGGTTCAGCACGTAGTTCGGTACCGCTCCGGCCGCCCATGCGAGGATGGCCGCCCACTGCGGCCCGGCGCCGAAGTTGTAGGCGACTACCAGGACGAGCTCACTGCTGGCCATCGCGACGAGCGAACCAGCGCCGTAGCGGAGGAATGTGCCGATCATGGGACTCCCTTCGCTACGACGCTAGTCGAATAGCCTGAAAGATCTCTTTATATTGTGATTGTTTCTTCCACCTCCGCGCGGAGTTCGGCCGCGTGCAGCGCCCGCTCGCGGCGAGCGTCGAGGGACCGGCCCTCGATGTCCACCCGCGGCAGGATCCAGGCGAGCGGTCTGGGCAGCCGCCAGGCGCGCTCGCCGAGCATCGCGAGAACCGCCGGGACCAGCGTCATCCGGACGATGAAGGCGTCGAACAGGACCGCGATCGCGAGGCCGAAGCCGATCATCTTGATCAGGGAGTTGTCGGCGCCGATGAAGCCGGAGAACACTGCGGTCATGATCAGCGCCGCTGCGGTCACCACCCGTGAGCTGCTGCGGAAGCCCTCGGTTATCGCCGTGCGGGCGTCGGCTCCGTGCGTGTGGGCCTCACGCATCCTGGAGACGAGGAAGACCTCGTAGTCCATCGCGAGCCCGAAGATGATCCCGACCATGAAGATCGGCATCAGGGTCATGATGGGCCCGGTCTGGTGCACGCCGATCAGCGCCGCGAGCCAGCCCCACTGGAAGACCGCGACGACGGCGCCGATCGCGGCGAGCACCGAGAGCAGGAATCCGGCCGCGGCCTTGAACGGGATCAGCGTGGAGCGGAAGACGATCAGCAGCAGCAGGATCGCCAGGGTCAGCACCACCGCGAAGCAGGGGATCAGCGCGTGCTGCACCTTGGCTGCCGAGTCGATGTCGCTGGCCGTGGCGCCGGTGACCATGTACGTCGCGCCGGTGCCGTTCTGCAGGTCGGTGCGCTCGGCACGGATCGCGTTCACCAGATCGACGGTCACCAGCGCCGCTCCGGCCGCGGCCAGACCCATCTTCGTCAGCATCGGCACGCCGACGACGAACAATCCGGCCAGTCCGATCACGACCGTCAGACCGGCGAACACCACGGCGCTTCCGGCCGTACCCACCGCGAGACCGGCGGCTTCGCCCGCCTCGACGCCGTTCGCGCGTTCCTCCCGGTAGCGCGAGACGATGAAGACCGCGTAGTCGATGCCGACGGCCAAGCCGAGCATCGCGGCCAGGGTACCGGTCATCCCGGACAGGCCCAGCGCGTGGCCGAGCGCCGTGATCGCGGTCATGCTCACGCCGACGCCGACGATCGCCGTGATCAGCGGGACTCCGGCGGCGGCGAGCGAGCCGAAGGTCAGCAGCAGCACCAGGAACGCGGCCGCGATGCCGATGCCCTCGGTCGCGCCGCCCGCGGCGGGAGTCGCCGCGCCGAACGGGCGTCGGCGGCGGCGTTCCGCAGCGCCGTCTTCGCCGCGTCGGTCAGGCTGGTCGCAGGGACCTTATACGTCACGGTCGCGTACGCGGTCGAGCCGTCCTTGCTCACCGCGCCCGTCTGGAAAAGACGGCCACGCTCGCTACCTGCGGCCCGGCGGCCGCCGCGGACACGGCCTTCTCGATCGCGGACTTGTCGGCGGCGGACGTGACGTGCCCGGCCCGATCGACGAACACCAGTTGGGCGCTCGCCCCGCCCGAGCCGCCGGCGAAGTGCTCGCCGGCGACCGTGGCAGCCTGCTGAGACTCGGTGCCGGGCATCGTGAAGCCGTCGCTCGGCGCCGCGGGCGCTTCGGCCGCGGCGATCCCCAGTGCGACGAGGATGCCGATCCACATCGCGAGGAGGTACCAGCGCCGTCGGAACGCCGTGCGGCCGATGAAGGCCAGGAGGGCGGCCATGAGAGGTCTCCAGTTCGCAAGATTCGCTTCTGAGATCAGCCCTCTCGGCCCGCGGGTGCGGCCACGAGGGACCGCGCTCCCCGATCGATGGTGTAGCGCGCTACACCAGGGGCGCCGTTCCCCCGCATGGATACTCTGGGGTTGCGGCCCGCCGGACCCCGGCTTCTACTCGGTTGGGGTAGTACCGAGAAGGCGAGGAGGCGGGTCCGCACGATGCTTTCCGCTCGCGGTCTCTTCCAGGAGATCCATCAGAACGACGAGGCGTTCCGGCTGTTCTGCAGCATCGCCATGAGCGGCGAGAGCCAGGGCGGCTGGGAGAACGGCCGCATCTCCCGGCTGGTCGCCGACCCGGTGCTCGCCCCGAAGATCGCCCGGCACGGCGCCGACGAGGACAAGCACGGCCGCATCTTCCGCGGCCTGATGCGCAACCGCGCTCTCGAACCGGTCGAGGTGCCGCCGGAGACCGACTACACGGCGCTGCTCGAGAACCAGGGCATCGGCCTGGCGCACACGAGGCTGCGCGAGGACAAGCCGCTGAGCGAGCATGACATCACGGTCTACCTGGCGCACAGCCGCGTCACCGAGCAGCGCGCATCCGAGCAGATGAGGCTGCTGCGCCGGGTCTTCGAGCACGACTCGCACGTCGGCAAGGCGGTCCGTCAGATCAGTGCCGACGAGGACAACCACCTCGCGTACTGCCACGAGGAGCTGCTGAGGCTCGCGAAGGACGGACGCCGCGAGGAGATCGACCAGATCCTGCGCCGCACCGCGCACGCCGAGATCAAGGTCTACCGCGACGTCAGTCTCGCCGTGATGGCCCACATGGGCCGCATCCTCGGCTGGTCCAGGCCCAAGGCGGCGGTCCTGGCCGCGGGCATCCACGGCGTGTACGCGTACGAGCGTCTCGGCGGCTGGCGCAGGATGACCTCGCTGCACATGCCCAAGAAGCGCAACGCCCTCGGCGGCGGCCAGGCCATGCGCCAGCAGGTGCCCACGCGCACGGCGTAGCGGCCCGGGTCAGGGCTCAGGTGAGGGCTGAGCCGGGGACCTGGTCGCGGATGCCCAGGCGCAGGTGCTCGCTGTGGTAGACGGCCTGGTCGAGCAGTTGGGCGACGTGGTTGTCGTAGAGCGCGTAGATCGTGCTCTTGCCCTGCTTCGTGCCGGAGACCATGCCCAGATGACGCAGCAGGCGCAGCTGGTGGGAGACGGCGGACTGCTCCATCCCGATGTCCGCGGCGAGCTGGGTGACCGCGCAGGCGCCGCGGCGCAGCCGGGTGAGGATCAGCAGGCGGCTGGGGGTGGCCAGGGCCTGGAGCGTCTCGGCCACGGCCGCGGCCCTGGCGGCGTCCAGCACGGCGTGCGGCACGTCTTCGGCCCGCTGTTCGTCCTGTTCGGATGCGTAGTGGCCCATGCGAGCAGAGTATCAGCAGTGTTCGCATGAAGAAGTCTTCATGCAATCCGGTATAGTGGCGGCATGCCGACCGACGTGATCGCCGAAATGCGCGACGACGCAACCGACCTCCGGGATCGGACTGCCGCGGCGGGGACCGCAGCCGAACCCGGCAGCGCGCGTCGCCAGGGCATGCGGTCGGGCGTCTGGTCGCTGCCCGAGGTGCGCTGGGCGTCGCTGGCCACCACGTTGTTCCTGGTCGGCCTGGTCACCCACTTCGCGCACTCCCCCGCGTGGCTGCCCTGGACGTTCTTCCTCGCCTGCTATGCCGCCGGCGGCTGGGAGCCGGGTCTCGCCGGGCTGACCGCGCTGCGCGAGAAGACGCTCGACGTGGATCTGCTGATGGTCCTCGCCGCGATCGGCGCGGCCGCCGTCGGCCAGGTCCTCGACGGCGGTCTGCTGATCGTCATCTTCGCCACCTCCGGCGCCTTGGAGGCCGTGGCCACCCACCGCACCGCCCAGGCGGTGCGCGGGCTGCTCGATCTCGCCCCGGAACGCGCCGTGCGGCTGAGCGACGCGGGCGAGGAGGCGGTGGACGCGGTCGCCCTGAAGGTCGGCGACGTGATCCTGGTGCGTCCCGGCGAGCGCGTCGCCGCCGACGGCCAGGTGCTCTCCGGCGCGAGCGACGTGGATCAGGCCACGATCACCGGCGAGCCGCTGCCGGTCGCCAAGGCGGCGGGTGACGAGGTGTTCGCCGGAACGCTCAACGGCACCGGAGCGCTGCGCGTGCGCGTGGACCGCGAGGCTTCGCAGAGCGTGGTCGCGCGGATCGTCGCCATGGTCGAGGAGGCGTCCGAGACTAAGGCCAAGACTCAGCTGTTCATCGAAAAGGTCGAACAGCGCTACTCGATCGGCATGGTCACGGCCACGCTGCTGCTGTTCGCCGTCCCGCTGCTCGCCGGTGCCGCGTTCCAGCCCACGCTGCTGCGCGCGATGACGTTCATGATCGTCGCATCGCCCTGCGCCGTCGTGCTCGCGACCATGCCCCCGCTGCTCGCCTCCATGGCCAATGCGGGGCGCCACGGCGTCCTGGTCAAGTCCGCGATCGTGATGGAGCAGCTCGGCTCCACCACCCGTGTCGCGTTCGACAAGACCGGCACGCTCACCGAGGGCACCCCGCGGCTGGCCCGGATCAGCCTGCTGCCCGGCACGGACTTGACCGAGAAGCAGGTGCTCCACCTCGCCGCTTCCGCCGAGAACCCCTCCGAACACCCGCTCGCGCGCGCCGTCGTCAGCGCGGCCCGCGACGCCGGACAGGACCTCGCCCACGCGGACGAGTTCGCCGCGATCCCCGGCCAGGGAGTGCGTGCTCTGATCCAGGGACGCCTGATCGAGATCGGCAGCCCGGCGCGGCTGTTGGACGGTCAGGTTCAGGCGCCCGCGGCGGTCGCCGGGGCGGTGGCGGAGCTTGAGGGCACCGGCCATACCGCCGCGATCATGCTCGTCAACCGCGTCCCGGTCGCGGTGCTCGGCATCGCCGACCGCATCCGCCCGGCCGCCGCCAACGCCGTCACGCACATCACCTCCGTCACCGGCAGCGCACCGCTGCTGCTCACCGGCGACAATCAGCGTGCCGCCGACCTGCTGGCCGCCCAGGCCGGAATCACCGACGTACGCGCCGGTCTGCTGCCCGAGGACAAGGTCCAGGCCGTACGTGCCCTGGAAGCGGACGGCCAGCGCGTGCTGCTGGTCGGCGACGGCGTGAATGACGCGCCGGCCCTGGCCGCCGCGCACACCGGCGTGGCGATGGGCCGCGCCGGGTCCGATCTCGCCCTCGACACCGCCGACGCCGTGATCATGCGCGACGACCTCGCCACCGTCCCCGCGGTGATCACCCTCTCGCGCCGCGCCCGCACCGTGGTGACGGCGAACCTGGTGATCGCCTCCGTCATCATCCTCAGCCTGGTCGGCTGGGACCTGCTCGGTCACCTGCCGCTCCCGCTCGGTGTGCTCGGGCACGAAGGCTCGACCGTGATCGTCGGTCTCAATGGGCTGCGTCTGCTGCGCAAGTCCGTGTGGACCAAGGCGCTCGACGGCGCGAGATCAGCCGGAATGTCAACCTGATTCGCTGTCGAAGCTGAGCTTGGAGATGATCCGGTAGCGGTCGCCACGGTAGATGGAGCGGGCGAACTCGACGATGCGGCCGGAGGCGTCGCGGGTGGTGCGCTCGATCAGCAGCACCGGGGCGTAGACGGGGACGTCGAGCAGATCGGCCTGGTCGGGGTTGGTGACGGTCGGTTCGATGCTCTGGACGGCGTCGCTGACGACGACGTCGTAGCGTTCGCGCAGCAGCCTGTAGAAGTTGCCGGTCTCCATGTCGCGGGGCTCGAGGTCGGGGACGAGCTGCGCCGGGAGGTCGATGCGCTCGATCGCCATGGGGTCCTTGTCGACGAGGCGCAGCCGTACGACGCGCAGGACGGGATCGGCGGGCGAGAGCTTCAGGCGGGTGGCACGCGGAGCACCGGCGGGCGTGACGCGGAAGGTAAGCACCTTGCTGGTCCAGTCGCCCTCGGCCGGCGGGACGCCGAAGGCGGCCGCGCCGCCGCCGGTGAGCTCCTGGGTGATCTTGCGCGGGCTGGTGAAGGTGCCGCGCCCCTGCTGGCGCACCAGCAGCCCGATCCTGGTCAGGTCCTCGATCGCGGCGCGCACGGTGGGCCGGGAGACGCCGAGCGTGAGCGCGAGGTCCCGCTCGGGGGGCAGCGCGGTACCCGGCCCGGCCTGCTCGATCAGGTCGAGCAGGTACGTACGGACGCTGTCGCGCTTGGCGGTGGCGACCACGCGGGGACGGCTCGGCTGCACAGAGTTCACACCTCGATTTTCGCAGGCCGGTCCCACGTTTTCGACCAGACGTCGGAGGGGTCGGCGGCTCGCCGGGCGCTGAGCGCCCCGAGGCGGACGAGCTGCGGCGCGTGCGCGGCGAGCCGGTCGCGGAAGTCCGGGTAGTCGCGCGGCCCGCCGCTCACTGAGCCGCGTTGAGCGCCTGGTCGAGGCGCTTGTCGAAGGAGGTCGCGGCCTGCCGCGGGCTCTGCCCGCCGGTGGCGATCGAGGCGAAGAACTGGTTGATCGACGAGTCGGACTCGATCGTCGCCCAGCCGGGTGTGGCCGGGGTGGCGACGCTGCGCACGGCCGCCTGCGCGAAGGCCTTCGAGGTGTCGGAGAGCGAATCAGCGGTCTGCGTGATCAGCTGGGTGGACACCGGCGTCCAGCCGTCGATGCCGACGATGTCCGCCTTCCGCACCGCGGCGCTGGTGACCACCTTGAGGTACGCGAGGGCGAGCGACTGGTTCGCGCTCTTCGCGGCGATCGCGAGATCGGATCCGCCGAGGAAGACCGGCTGCGCGCTGCCCGGATTCCGGCCGGGGAACGGGAACGTGCCGATCTCGCCCAGCAGCGACGGGTTGTCCTTGAGCACCGTGTTGACGCTGGAGTCGAGGATCGTCGCCGCCTTGCCCTGGGCGAACAGCGCCGCCTGGTCCGGGCTCTTCGTGTCGACGTCCCTGGAGGCGGGGGTCGAGTACGTGTTCTGGAACGTCTTCCAGGTGCTCAGGCCCTGCTGGGCGGCGGCCAGGAACAGCGAGCCCGACCAGGTGCCGCCGGTGTCGGTGGCCAACTGTCCGCCCGCGTCCCAGACGAACTGGAGCGCGCCGTACCAGTACTCGCCGGGGAAGTAGAACGCGCTGAAGTCGGGCGCCGGGTTCGCCGCCTTGATCTTGTCGAGGTCCGCGGTGAGTTCGGCGTAGCTGGTGGGCACGGTGCCGATCCCGGCCGCCGACCACAGCTTCTTGTTGTAGATCACGGCCCGGTTGCCGGCGAACAGCGGCGCGGCGTACAGGTGGCCCGAGACGGTGGCCGGACCGGCGAGACCCGGCAGCCAGCTCTGGCCCTGCTCGAGTGCGGTCTGATCCGCGGTCAGATCGGCGAGCGCGCCGGTCGCGGCGAACAGCGGGACGTCGGTGTTGCCGATCTCGAGCACGTCAGGCGGGTCGTTCTGCGCGAGCGCGGTGCTCAGTTTGGTATTGGTATTCGACCATTCCTGAATCTGGACGTTGACCTTGGCGCCGGTCGCCTTGGTGAACGCCGCGTCGATGGCCGCTTGGTCCCGCGCGCTCAGGTCGCCGTCCATGTACCAGACGGTCAGGGTGCCGCCGGACTTCGCCGCGCCGGACGCGGCGGCCGGGGCGGTGGAAGCGCCGCAGGCCGCCGCACCGAGACCCAGCGCGAGCAAGCCGGCGCCGAGCGCGAGCCGTCGGCCGCTGTTGCGGCTGCGGCTGCGGCCGCGGCCGCGATGGGACGAGCTGTGCAAGAGGGAGCGCTGGTGCACGGGATCCTCCTGATGGGATGCGGAGCGCCGCCCGAACGCCCGTTGCGCGGGCGGCCGCCGTCTGCCGGGGAGGATGACACCTGACCTTTGGTCAAGTCAAGAGTCGACGAATGGTCCGGACCATTCGGCAAAGAAGGCTTGACACGTCGCTGACACCGCCGCATGCTCTGCGGAAACTGGACCAGGAACTTACCTGTGGTCAACTTTTCACCCTCCTAGAGAGTGAAACCCGCATGCGTCAGACGCCAGGCAGAAGGACCCTGGTGGCGGTCGGCGCGGCCATCGCACTCACCGCGGCCGCGCTGATTCCCACCATGTGGTCCGCACAGGCGGACACCCCGTCCGTCACCGTGCTCTACAAGACGAGCACCTCCGCCGTGAACGACGAGGTCGATCCCTGGTTCGAGCTCGTCGACAACACCGCGGCGGCGATCCCGTACAGCGAGATCACCATCGACTACTACTTCTCCGACCCCTCGAACGAGACGTACGACTTCGGTTGCGCCTGGGCCGTCGCCGGATGCGCGAACCTGACCGGCACCGTGCACGCGCTGCCGAATCCGACCTCGAACGCGGACCACTACCTGCAGGTCAGCTTCGCCGCCGGAGCCGGCTCGCTCGCCGCGGGCGCGAACAGCGGCGACATGCAGCTGCGGATGTGGCGCGCGGACTGGCAGAACATCAACCAGGCCAACGACTACTCGTTCAACGGCGCGGACACCTCGTACACCGCGTGGGATCACGTCACCGCGTACGAGAACGGCGCTCTCGTGTCCGGCACTGAGCCGAACGGGACCACCGCCAGCGCGTCCGCGTCCGCGTCGGCATCGGCATCGGCGAGCCCGACCGGCGGAAGCACCGGCTCGTCCGGCGTGCTGTTCGACGACTTCAACTACTCGGGCTCGAGCGACCCGAACCTCGCCGCACACGACTGGACCGTGCGCACGGCCGCGGGCGGCCCGGGCGTGAGCGGCGCGACCTGGTCGGCCAACGCGATCACGTTCCCCGCCTCCACCGCGGCCGGCGGCACCCACGTGATGAACCTGGCCGCCAGCACCGACGGCACGGCCGCGAACACGATCCAGTCCGAGCTCGACACCACCTCCCAGAAGTTCTTCCAGGGCACCTACGCCGCGCGCGTGTACTTCAACGACGCGCCGAGCACCGGCCCGAACGGCGATGACGTCAACGAGACCTTCTACTCGATCAGCCCGGACAACAGCCTGTACAGCGAGGACGACTTCGAATACCTGCCCAACGGCGGTTGGGGCGGCCCGGCGGTCTCGATGTACACCACCACCTGGTACAGCGCCGACGCGCTGGACCGCGTCACCAACGACACCCAGGGCAGCCTGCAGGGCTGGCACACCCTCGTGGAGACCGTGCTGAACGGTACGGTCACCTACTACATCGACGGCAAGCAGGTCTTCTCCAGCACCGGCAAGTACTACCCGCGCGAGGCCATGACCCTCGACTTCAACGAGTGGTTCATCAGCGGGTACCTCGCCAGCAGTTCCACCCCGCGCACCTGGAACGAGCAGGTCGGCTGGGTGTACTACGCGAACAGCCAGGCCCTGACCCCCAGTCAGGTCACCGCGAACGTGGCCGCCTACCAGCAGGCCGGAACCAGCTTCACGGACACCGTCCCGTCGTCTTGAAGCACTGGGTCCTGAGCACTGAGTCCTGAGCACTGAGTCCTGGATCGCTTCGCGACATGCCCCCGGCGGCGCGGTTTGCCTATACTCCGGCGCATGTCGCGAAGCAGCAGACTCACGGGAGGGACCGCGCTCGTCACCGGCGCGGGCAGCGGGATCGGCGAGGCGAGCGCGCTGCGCCTGGCCGCGGACGGCTGGACCGTCGTGGCCGCCGACGTGGACGACGGGGCGCTGGAATCCCTGCGCGAGCGTGAGCCGCGCATCAGGGTCGAGCACTGCGACGTCCAGGACGCGGACGCGGTGGCACGGCTGGCCAAGGCAGTGGGGCCGGTCGACCGGCTCGTGCACTCCGCGGCCGTTTCGCGGCTCGGCCCAGCGCTGGCGCAGCCGCGGGAGGAGTTCGACGCGATCTGGCGGATCAACTTCCTCGGCACGGTGAACATCGCGCGGGCGGTCGTCCCCGGAATGATCGAACGCGGTCGCGGCGAGGTCGTGCTGTACTCGTCGCTCGGCGGATGGGTCCCGGCGCGCAAGCTCTCCGCCTACGCGTCGTCCAAGGCGGCGGTCAACGCGTTCGCGGACGTACTCGAACAGGAGTGCCGGGGCAGCGGCGTGACCATCCGCTGCGTGTGCCCGAGCCAGGTGGACACACCGCAGTTCCGGCGCATCTCGGCCGAGGACCCCGCCGCGACCGCGCACCGCTCGGGGATGTCGGTCGATGTCGTCGTCGACGCGGTGGAGCGCTCGCTCGGACGCGGCGGCCTCTACGTCTTCCCCGGTACCACGGCCAAGGCGACGATCCTGCTCAAGCGCCATCTCCCCGGCCTCTTCGGCAAGATCCTCGAGCGTGAGACACGCTGATCCGCTGATGCCGGGTCGCCCGAGTTCTCACTCGCGTGACCCGGGTCTACGAGGTCATGCCGCGCGGCTCAGCCCCGCACGGAGATCGGCGTCAGCGGACCGCTCGGCACGGGGTTGTGCAGCCGCACGGTGAAGGCGCACTGGCCGCTCGCATTGCCCTGCACCTTATTCGGAGTGCCGCCGACCGCGTCGCCGAACTGCACGGCGGGGGTGTTCCCGAAGCAGCTCATGGATCCGCTGATGACGTTCGAGTCGACCTCGTCTGCGTCCGGGTCGCCGAACTTGTCGCCCTCGACGCGCACGCTGCCGCCGACGTTGTCGCGCAGCGCCCCGAACCAGCAGGTCCGCAGCCCGGTCACGGTGAGCTTCCCGGCGATGGCATTGTCCTCATAGTCGCTGAACACCGGGGACTGCAGCGCGGCGAAGACCCCTGAGGTCGGCACCTTGCAGGTCATCGTGGCCGGTCCGCCGCCCCCGCCGTTCTGGTCGACGCTGCCGTAGATCTTGCTCGCGTGCACGATGACGGCCAGCGCGTCCGAGCCGGCGAGGCTCCCGTCCACCTCGTTGACGCCGGTGAGGGTGCCGCCGGTCGCCGCCTTCGGGTCGTCGGAGCACGGCGAGTGGACGGGCAGGCAGCCCATCGCGAGCACCGCACCCTTCTGCACCCGAAGATTCCCGCGGACCAGCAGGCTCGACGTGCCGCTGTGGGCGACGTCGTTCAGCGCGAACGTGGCGTTGAGCGCCGAGTTGGGAGCAAGGGTGAGGTTCCCGTTCACCACGGCGGCGCCGCCGTTCACCTGGCAGAACCCCTTGATCACGACGTCGCCCCAGTACGTGCCCGCCAGCACACCGGGCGCCGACCCCGTACCCGAACACGTATGCGCGGACGTGGACATGGTGTGCGCACTCGCCGGGGCCGCTGCCAAGGCGAGGCCGGACAGCGCCAGCGCGGGCGCCACCAGATATGCCGATACCTTCATGAAAGGCCTCTCATAGATGTTGGTTGAGACCTAGCATCGCCGCGCCGCGGTCGGCGCCGGGGTATCCGAGCGGTGTCCGAACGGGTGATGTCCCGGTTCGGCGACCCTTGCGCGGGTGGCGGACTGGCGTTACCGTCCTCGCAATCAGATCGAAGAACAGCGTTCACATATAAGAACACGAGGATTTGATGATACCCGCACAAACCAACCCACACCGCCGCAGACTCGTCGTCGGCGCCCTCGTCACGGTCCTGACCGGCACCCTGGGCATGCTGCTGATCGACGGCACGATGCTGCCCGCCTCCGCCGCGCCCTCGGTCACCCCCAAGGCCACGGTCTCGATCTCCGGCTGGAACCTGACGCTGCCGGTCGACTCCTCCGGCTGTCAGTGCGGCAGCGCCGAACAGCTCTCCCCCGCGGCGATCAAGTCACCCTGGCTCACCCGCGCCTCTGACGGGTCGCTCGTCTTCTGGGCGCCGACCAAGGGGGCGACCACCCCCAACTCGGCCCACCCGCGCACCGAACTCGTCAGCACCAGCTCGTTCGCGGGCGACAGTTCGAGCACCCACACCCTCACGGCGACGCTGTCGATCCAGAAGTTGCCTCCGGCGAACGACATCATCGTCGGCCAGATCCACGGCGGCGGCTCGTCCTCGTCGATCCCGCTGCTGTTGCTGCACTACAACTCGGGCAGCCTCGACGTGTGGGTGCGCCCGACCCCCAGCACCGGCAGCCAGAAGGTCGCGACGCTGGTCACCGGCGTGCCGCTGAACAAGTCGTTCTCCTACACGATCAGCGAGACCGGTTCGAGCATGCACGTCTCGACCACCTACGGAGGCTCGACCAAGAGCACCACGATCGCTCTCGGCTCGGGCTTCGACGGCATGACCCTGCGATTCCAGGCCGGGGACTATCAGCAGTCGGACGCCAACTCCTCCTCCACCGAGGGCGGAAAGCTGACGATCACGGCGCTCTCCCAGAGCTAGTTCAGGGGTTGAAGCAGGCGCGCGGAACGGTCGTCG
>NZ_DASZKT010000261.1:0-7609 GCF_035552695.1 Actinospica sp. | reverse complement strand
CAGACGTCCTAACCACACGGCGAACATCGTGCTCGGAGACGATCCGTCGTCAATAGCGAACCGCGGCCAGGGCATGCTGCTAGGCAGCTGTCGAGCAGCTCCGCAAGAACCATCCCGAGCGATGCTCGGCGGCGCCCTATCTCTTGGTGGGCGTGCGGGTGGGCGAGGCGCTGTACTTACCGCGTCTGGTCTTGGTGTGCGCCGGTGAAGACGGTCTCGGCTTGGTCGCGGTGGGTGTGTAGGTCCCAGTAGGTGGGGGCTATCTGGTCGGCGGTGGCCGTGGGCGCGCCTTCCGGGCCGTGGGTGCCGATCCACACGCCGATGGCGACGTGCGCGGCCTGGATACCGGTGCCGGCCAACTCGCCGTGCAGGTTGATCACCCAGTTGCGCAGGGCCGCGGCGGCGGCGTTGATGTTGCCGAACATCGTGATCGGGCTGACCGAGCCGGCGCCGGTGGTGTAGAGCAGGGTGCCCGTGCCGGCCTCACGCATCGCCGGCAGCACCGCCCGGGTGGCGGCGATCGCGCCGTAGAGCTGGAAGTCCATCTGCTCGTGGACATCGGACGGCGTCGTGGCCGACGGGACGGTCCTGGCCGCGGAGTGCGCTGTCCCGCCCGGGGAGTACTCCAGGACGTCGATGCCGCCGAAGCGGTCGGCGGCGCCGCGAAGCGCCTGGGTGAGCTGGTCGTGGTCGAGCACGTCGGCCGGGAACGCCGCGGCGGTGACACCCTCGGCGGTCAAGGTGGCGGCCAGGTCGTCGAGTTTGCCGCGGTTGCGGGCGATCAGGGCGACGTCGAAGCCTTGCTTGGCGAAGGTGCGGGCGATGGCCAGGCCCATGCCGGGACCGGCGCCGACGATGGCGATTGCGGACATGAGAGAGCTCCAATTCCTACTTTTTGTGCGTAGCGTCATACTGGACCAGTACGGAAGCCCGTACAAAAGGAACACCGCTGTGTGCGGCGGAGAGGAATGTGCGCCATGCAGGTCACGGACACTGGCAGGGACGCTGGCACGGATACTTCAGGCGGGGCGGCCACGATCGGGCCGTGCGCCGGCATCCCCGCCGAGCACCTGGACGTGGTGCGGCAGGTCCTTGACCGGGTCGGGGACAAGTGGAGCCTGCTGGTGATCGTCGTGCTGGAGGCCGGGCCGCTGCGCTACACCGACCTGCAGCGCCAGGTCCCCGGCATCTCCCAGCGCATGCTCAGCCTCACCCTGCGCCAACTCCAGCAGGACGGCCTGATCACCCGCACCGCCTACGCCGAAGTCCCCCCACGCGTCGAGTACGCCCTGACCCCACTCGGCCGCGGCCTCCACCAGATCGTCACACCACTGATCGGCTGGGCCACCGAACACCACGACGAGATCCGCGCCCACCGCGCAATCCAAACCACCACCACCGCGCCATAAGCACGAGGCCGGACACCGCCCGAAGCACACAACCCCGGACCGAACCGTCGAATATGACAGGACCGGAATATGCGCACCACGCCAGTCAATTGAGATTCATCATCCGCCTGATCTGGTCTGTCCCGAGCGGGTCAATCTGGGTGCTGAGTGCAGCACGCTGATTTGATGCGTTGGATGCAACGGCTGCTTCCGATCCCCGTGAGCTTGTCAACGACAGTACTGACAGCTCTCGATCATCCGGGGCGGGTCGCCTGGCTGGCCGGTGGTCAGGTGGCGGGGCGCAGGCCCGTGGCGACAACCCCCTCTGCCCGACGGGCTGCGCGGCTGGCGCGCGTCCGTGACCCGGATCTGAAGGGAACCATCCGATGCACAGCGTCGAAGCACGCATTCCCACCGACCGCGCCGAGCGGTACCTGGACCAGCTCTGTAGCCATCTCGGCCAGATGCAGCAGATGCGCCACCTGCCCAAGGGCGGGCACGGCGGGGCCGGGGTGCTCCGGGTCGAGCATATGGAGCAGGCACCGGGCCGCGCGGAGATCCGCTTCGCCGACGGCTCCTGGACCCTTCACGCCGGGGCGGATGCGCTGGTGCTGCGGGTCGAGGCCGACGATCCGGCCGCGCTCGAACGGCTCGAGGACGCGATCGCCGCATCGTTGACGGAGAGTGCGACATTCGGATTTGCCCGCATCTGAGCGTACTTGGCCCGGTTCGTAGCGGTGGTGAAGTAGAGCAGTTCGCCGTCGTACGTGAACCACATAGGCGTCACCTGGGGAGTGCCGTCGGGCCTGACCGTGCCGAGGTGCCCGAACAAAGGGCGTTCGAGCAGGTCCGCGTAGCGGGGCGGAATCGTTGTCACGACTGCGTTCCTCCAGGGGAGCATGGCTCGGGGGCGAAAGTACGTGGCCTGGGTCAGAAGTACGTGGCCCGGGTCAGTTGAGTGCTGATATCGCGGCTTCCAGCAGTTCGCGCACGGCCGACCGTTGCGGCTCGCCGAGCCCGTCGTCGAGCCGCTGCTCGACGGCTCGGGCCGCGGCATCCGCCCGCTGAGTCACCTTCTCGCCGGCTTCGGTAAGGTGCACGACGAAGACCCGCTGGTGGATCTCGGACACCTCACGCCGGATCAGGCCCTTGGCCTCGAGGTTGTTCAAGACGGTGGACATGTTCTGCGGTGTGACCAAACCCAGACGGGCCAGCTGCGCACCGGACAGCCCGGGGACATAGCTCAGCGCCAGCAGGGCGGTGTACTGCGGCACCGTGACGTCGAACTCGCGCAGCGCCCGCGCCTTCTCCGCCATCAGGGCCTGCTCGGCCCGCTTGATGACGTTGCCGGTGCGCGCGGCCACGTGCTGCTCGAACCCCGCGATGCGAGCGGCCTGGCTCATGCCGTTCCTCCTGTCGCCATTGACGTGGAGCGTGCCGGGCACTGGACGTCCAACCGGCGCTCGATCAATGCTTCGTCACAACATCGTGTGATGCCACGACTCACAACACTGATTAGAGCCAATGCTTTGAGTCAAGGGTGCGTCGACGGATCCCGGCCCTGCCCGCGGCCGCGACCGCGGGAAGTTGCTTGATGGAGGACCAGCTACGACGCGCTATACATCCCGCCCAGGCGCAACTGCCAAGCGGCCTCGAGCCACGGCGTCGATCTCGGAGGGGCCGCGCGCCCACCCGAGTACACGTCCCACCGCAGTCGCCCGCGGGCGATCCCAGGCGATTCGCACGGCGGCCGGGCGGTGTATGCCGAGTTGGACGCGGGCCCACGCCGGCAGTAGACCGACGGAACCGCTCATCAGCAGATGAGTCACCCAACGCTCCCGACGGTTGCGGCCGAATCCGCGGAGGAATCGGATGCTCTCCAGGGCGGCCGGGGTGACGCTCAGTTGAGGGCGCATCCGGTCCAAGTACTGCTCGACCGCGTGCACGCTGCGCGGCACTTCCATGGCGCCCAACGCCTCGGCTACGGGGGCCGCCTGCGTGTAGTAGGTGTCGCATTCGGCATCGGTCAGCCGCAGCCGACGCTGCGCGTAGACCTGGTATCCCGTAAGGAAACTGCGCACCTCGGTGGTGTGCACCCAGGTCAGCAGTTCGGGGTCGTCCGCTCGAAAGCGCCGGCCGTCGGGAGCGGTGCCGTGCACATGGGTGTGGATTCGGCTCACGACGGCTATCGCTTGCTCCGCCGCCGGCCTCGATCCGAATGTCGTCGTCGTGATGAAGCGCGCGGTGCGGTTGAGCCTGCCGATCGGGTCGGTTCGGTAGTCGGAGTATTGATCTACCCCGGCCATCGCCAGCGGGTGCAGGGACTGCAGCATAAGCGCGGCGAATCCGCCGATCATCATGCCTGCCGGGTGCCCGTGCACACGCCACGCCGGATCGCCCGGTGCGATCGCGAGCAGGCCCGGGTCACCGGGCGGCCCCGCGTACCGATCCAGCTGGAGATCTCCCCCGTGTATCGCCGCTGTCATCTCCTCCCGTATTCGGGCGCGCAACCACACGGGTGCCTCCAAAGTGCGTCGTCGACCTTCACACTAGACACTTTGTCGACGTGAGCGGGCATCTGGAAGTGCTCTCCGAAGCCGATGGCGGACGCGAACTCACCGCCGCGTATCGCAACTACACCTGGGGCGAGATGCGTACCCGGTGGCGGTTCACGATCAGCGACGGCAAGATCGAGCGCTTCGAAACCGGCCAGGCGTAGGCCGAGTTCGTTCTCTGTTCTCAGTGTACGAATGTACTCAGCGCCAGGATGAGCACGATGGAGACGCAGGACAGGACGGTCTCCATCACCGACCAGGACTTCAGCGTCTGCTTGACGTCCATCCCGAAGAACTCCTTGACCAGCCAGAACCCCGCGTCGTTGACATGGGAGAAGAACAGCGAGCCGGAGCCGACGGCGAGGGCGAGCAGCGGGGCGCTGGTACCGGGTGACGTCGCCGCGATCGGGGCGATGATGCCGGCGGCGGTGACGGTGGCGACCGTGGCGGAGCCGGTGGCCACCCGGATCGCGACGGCGACGAGCCAGGCGAGCAGCAGCAGTGACAGGTGCGAGTCGTGCGCGGCCTTGCCGATGGAGTCGGCGATCCCGGAGGTGATCAGGATCTGCTTGAACCCGCCGCCCGCGCCGATGATCATCAGGATTCCGGCGATCGGCGGGAGCGCCTCCGCCAGCACGGCGCCCGCGCGCACCCGCTCGAAGCGGAACAGCACCAGGGCGGCGACGACCGCTGCGGACAGGGCGACGATGGGGTCGCCGACGAAGTCCGCGACGCGATGCGCCTGCGCGGCGGCGGGGGTGGTGATGTCCACGACGGTGCGAGCGAGCATGACGGCGACCGGCAGG
This sequence comes from Actinospica sp., assembly GCF_035552695.1. Taxonomy (NCBI): domain Bacteria; kingdom Bacillati; phylum Actinomycetota; class Actinomycetes; order Catenulisporales; family Actinospicaceae; genus Actinospica; species Actinospica sp. The sequence goes on along the minus strand of NZ_DASZKT010000261.1, from coordinate 2,860 downwards.
AGGATCACGGCGAGCGTGCTGCCGACCGACGGTACCCGGCCTCCGGTGCGGTCGGCGGCCTCGGCCGTGTACTGGTCCGTGAGGCGCTGCGGTGGTTCGGGATGCACGCGCGCGGCGATGAAGTCGCCGAACAGCGGTCCCGCGATCGCGGCGGTGGGGATCGCGACAAGGACGCCGAACGCGAGCGTTTCGCCGATGTTGGCGTGCACGGCGTCGACCGCGATCAGCGGGCCGGGGTGCGGCGGGATCAGCCCGTGCAGGATGGACAGCCCGGCCAGCGCCGGGATGCCGATGCGCAGGATCGATCCTCCGGTGCGCCGCCACACGAGGTAGACGATCGGCATGAGCAGGACCAGCGCGGTCTCGAAGAACATCGGAAGGCCGACGACCATCGCGCCGACCAGCATGGCCCATGGCGCGTGCTTCGGCCCGACGCGGTCGAAGATGGCGCCGACCAGGCGGTCCGCGCCGCCGGAGTCGACGAGGAGCTTCCCGAGCATCGCGCCGAGCGCGACGATCACGCCGACATCGCCGAGCGTGGATCCGACGCCTGATTCGAACGCGGGCAGGATCTTGTCGACGGGGAGCGCGTCGCTGAACGCCACCAGCAGACTGCCGGCGATCAGCGCGAGGAACGGATGGATCTTCAGGACGGCCGTGAGCAGGACGACCAGGACGATCCCGGCGAGCGCGCAGAGCACGAGGCGGGTGTCGTGGCCGGTCCAGGCCTGCGACTTCGAGGCCGCCGCGGAGGCCGAGGAGAGGGCTGTGGTGATCACGCGGCGACTCCGAGAGCGATCAGACGCTCGACGATCTGCTGCGGGGCCTCATTCACGGGGATGCGGACGATCGCCTCGTCGGGTTCCGGCGCCTGCAGGTCGCCGTATTGGCTCGCGAGCAGGTCGGCCGGGAAGAAGTGGCCTTCGCGCGCGGTGAGTCGAGCGCTGACGGTGGCGAACTGCGCGTCGAGGAACACCAGGCGCAGGTGCGCGCGGCCCTCGCGCAGGCTGTCGCGGTAGGCGCGCTTGAGCCCGGAGCAAGTGACCACGGCGGGCCGGCCCGCCGCGACGCTCTCGTCGATCCAGGCTCCGATGGCGGCGAGCCAGGGCGCGCGGTCGGCGTCGTCGAGCGGCCGGCCCGCGGCCATCTTCGCCAGGTTCGCGGACGGATGGAACGCGTCGGCTTCGGCGTAGGCCCAGCCGAGCCGACCGGCCAGCAGCGATCCGACGGTCGTCTTACCGCTGCCGGACACGCCCATGATCAGCAGTACCGGCGGACTGCCGGCGAGGGTGGCGGACTGCATAGGTCTCCTTTGACCACGTGGTGGCGGCGTCCGAACAGGTCTCGTCCGCCGAGGCGTGCCCACCCTAGCCGCAATAAGTACTACTTAATAAGTCGCTGCAATCAACTCGTAATAACATTCAGGCTGACGTCGCTGCGCGACCCCGGACGCTCGGGGTACCGTGCACAGCGCGGCCCCGCCCAGGAGCCGCATCCGCTTCGCATGAGAGGGAGCCGCAATGCGCGAGGGCGACAGCCTCGCCCGACAGGTCGCGGACAAGCTCGGCCGAGAAGTGGCCGACGGCTCCCTGGCGCCCGGCGACGTCGTGCGCACCGAGCAGCTGCAAGCCCGGTACGACGTCTCGAGGACCGTGGTGCGCGAGGCCGTGCGCACCCTTGAGGCCAAGCGCATGCTGCGCAGCACGCCGCACGTCGGCCTCACGGTGCGCCCGGTGGCCGACTGGCATCTCTACGATCCGGATGTCATCCGCTGGCGCCTGTCCGGCCCCGGGCGTATCGCGCACCTCGACGAACTGACCGAACTACGCGCGGCCGTCGAGCCGGCCGCCGCGGCCGCGGCGGCGCGACGGGAAGACGCCGCGGGCGCCGAGGCGCTACTGCAATATGCCGCCACGATGCGAGCCCGTGCGGCCGTCGGCGACAGATTCGGCTTCCTCGAGGCGGACGTGCAGTTCCACCGCGCCCTGCTCACGATGTGCGGCAATCTCCTGTTCGCCCAACTCGCCCCGGTGACCGAGGAACTGCTCAGAGGCAGGGCCGAGATGCGCCTGCTCCCGGCAGCACCCGATCCGGCCGACGCCGCCCGACACGACGCCGTCGCCATGGCAGTGGCCGAACGCCGTGCCGCCGACGCCGAATCAGGCATGCGCCTCGTGGTCCGCGAATCACTCGACGACATCCACCGGCGACTCATCGAGCCCTGAGTCCTGGAAGAGTGACCATGCCCCTGTTCACGCACTACGGCGTCGGCCTGTGGGTGCCGGAGATCGGCGGCCCGATCGACCCCGGCTCCGAGGCTCACGACCTAATCATGAGCGTGTTCGGCGGAATGTCGAAAGGCGAGCGCAACCGCATCAAGATTCGCGTTCGCTCGGCCATGTCCTCGCAAGCCAAGGTCGAAGGCAGGTTCCTCGGCGGCCGCCCCCCATACGGATACCTTCTGGCCGACGCCGGCCCTCATCCGAACCCCGCCAAAGCAGCCGACGGCAAACGCCTGCACCGTCTCGAGCCCGACCCTGTCGCCGCGCCGGTGGTCCAGCGCATCTGCGCCGAATACCTCAGCGGCACCGGCTTCCGCGCCATCGCCGAGCACCTGACCCGCGACGCGATCCTGTTTCCATCCGCCCACGATCGCGCGCGCCAGAATCGACCACGGCGTGGGCCCGCGCCTCGACGAATGCGTCATTTCGGCTGAGAAGGCCAACGCGTGCATACCATTCGTGCGCGTGTAGGTGGGCTATGACGAAGTCCGCCTGGTCCAAGCCGTGACGAATCGACGCCATATATCCGCTCAGGTCATCTTGGTCTGGAACCGTCGTCACTCCCGGCTCATCGGATA
>NZ_DASZKT010000260.1:0-45580 GCF_035552695.1 Actinospica sp. | reverse complement strand
GACCCGGGCTTTCCACTGTCGGGCTGACAGGATTTGAACCTGCGACCCCCTGACCCCCAGTCAGGTGCGCTACCAAGCTGCGCTACAGCCCGCTACTGCTGTGGCCCGGTGGTTTGTGCTGCTTGGGCCAGGAAGAACCATACCGCATCCGCGCGGGGAATCTCACCTCGATACTGCGGTGCCGGACCGAGGCGGGGGACCGACGGGCGGCGTGCGGACGATCAAACCACCAGGCGGAGCGTGCGGCGGGCGGGGGTGACGGTGACGGTCTGGCCCCAGGCGAGCTGGATCCGGTCCGCCTCCATGCCGTCGCCGAAGATGACCAGGGATTCGCTGCGGACCAGGATCTTGAGCACCTGGTCGCCCTCCAGCACGCCCTCGGTCAGGTCGGCGCCGGTCGTCGGGGACGGCCAGGCCTCGCGGACGAACCAGCCTAGGCCGCGGGCTTCGGGGGTGGGGAGGGCGAGGGGGCTGTGGCGCTCCTTGGCGACCGAGAGCAGCCAGCCGGTGGCGCCGGTGCCGGTGCCCGCGAGCAGGCCGGACGAGGACTGGGCCTCGGTGCGGCCGTCGGGGAGGGTCAGCTCGTAGCGCGCCGATTGGTGGGTCGGGCTGCCGAGGTAGATCTCGTTGAGGGCTGTGAGAGTGAGGCCGGTGGCGGCGGAGTCGACGACGGCCTCGACCATCGTGCGCCGCTGCTCTGGCGCGCGGCCGTCGGCCACGGACTGGAGCAGGCGGGCGCAGTCCCCGGCGTGGTGGCGCGTCAGCACGCCGAGGCCGCTGCCGGGGTTCGGGTCGATGCCGATGACGGGCTGGCCGTCGAGGTATTTGGCGACGTTGGCGACCAGGCCGTCCTGGCCGACGACGACCACGAGGTCTTCCGGCTCGAACAGGAAGCGGTCCAGGTCCTCGCGTTCGACGGCACCGCGGCGCCACGCGCCGGGAATCACCGCGGAAACCGTCTGGAGCGCGTGTTCTGAGGCGTCGTAACGGGCGGACACCGCGTCCAGGGCGACCGAGGATTTCCGCAGCTTGGCCTGGAACTTCGCCTGTTCCCAGGTGCCCTGCTCACGCACGATCTGCTCGCGCTCGGTGCGCCGGTGGACGACGACGACCCGCGGGGCGAGCGTCACGACCCGGCCCCGGCGGAAGACCCCGACGCCCCGGAAGACCCGGAGGACAGCGAGGAGAGGGCGGCGGTCAGGACGTCCGGCGTGAGGTTGAGGGTGCCGATGGACGGGAGCGAGCCGGCGAGGGACTGGGCGGCGATGGCGAGCAGGATGCGCGGGTCCTGGCCCTCGTACACGTGCATGCGCGCCGCGGCGGCCGACGCCTCGGCCTCGCCGAGTTCACGCAGCTGCTCGGCCTGGGCCGAGGCCGCGATGCGCACCCGTTCCGCGTCGGCCAACGCCTTGATCTTCGCCGCCTCGGCCGCCTCCTGGACCTTGCGCCGCTCGTTCGCACCCTGCCGCGCGACGAGCTGCTCCTCGCGGGTGGCCAGCTCGATGCGGTTCTGCAGTTCGTTCTCCGCGATCGCGCGCTCGCGGTTGACCGCCTCGGCGCGCCGCTCGAAGCCGGCCCGGTCCGCCTGTTGCTGGATCAGTTCCCTGGCCGGGGCACGCAGCGCGCGCTCGACGTCCGCTTCCGGGCGGATCGCGACGACGCGGGTGTCCACGATCTCCAGGCCGGTCTCGCCGAGGCGCGGGTCGCCGGACAGTCCCTCGACGATCCGGGCACGTACGGCGGCGGGGCCTTCGGACAGCGCCTCGGCCAGCGGGAGCGAGGCGAGCAGGGATAGCGCGTGCTCCTGGGCGAGTTCGGTCAGCAGGCCGGCGACCTGGTCCAACGGCGTGCCCTGGGCGACTCCGGTCGTCGGGTCGAGGCCGAAGTCGAGCCGGCGCGCGGCCTTGAGCGGGTCGGCGAATCGGTAGGTGACGGAGCCCTGCACGGCCGCCTCCTGGAAGTCCGCGGTCCGGCCGCGGAAGACCAGCGGCAGTTCACGGTCGTCCGCCGGCACCTCCGACAGGACCGTGCCGAGCGGGCGGAACCAGAACGCCTGGCCGACGCCCTGGTGCGCGACCTTTCCGTGCTTCAGGTGCACGACGTGCCCGGTGCCGGTGCCCCGGTAGTGGCTGAAGAAAGGGCGGCGGGTGATGTGTGCCATGCGGGTCCTCCCCTGCGAAAACACGGCCCGAACCTCGGATATGAGCCCCCTGAGGCCGGGTGGTCGGCAGCGACGATACGGCACGCCAGCCCTTATCGTCAATCTGACGAGAATGTGGCGCGGGCAGCGGGGTCCGCGGACCGCCCGGACATCCGGGGTCCGTAGACTGACCGCCATGACCGCTTCCCGGATCACCGCCGTCGGGCACTACCAGCCCGCCGAGATTCTGACGAACGCCGACCTCGAAAAGCTGGTCGAGACGAACGACGAGTGGATCCGCTCCCGGGTGGGCATCGTGGAACGCCGCATCGCCCGCACCGAGACGGTCGCCGACTTGGCGATCCAGGCCGCGGCCAAGGCGCTGGCCGCCTCCGGGCGCACGTCGGAGGAGATCGACCTGGTGGTCGTCGCCACCACGACCGCGATCGACCGCTGCCCGAGCACCGCGGCCCGGGTCGCCGCCGCGCTCGGACTGACCGCTCCCGGCGCGCTGGACGTGAACACGGCCTGCTCCGGCTTCAGCTACGCGCTCGCCGTCGCGGACCACGCGGTGCGATCCGGGGCGAGTAAGGCGGCGCTGGTGGTGGCCTCGGAGAAGATGAGCGATGTCACCGACTGGACCGACCGGTCGACCTGCGTGCTGATCGGCGACGGCGCGGGCGCGGCCGTCATCGAGGCCTGCGAGGACGAGGCGGCGGGCGTCGGACCGGTGTTCTGGGGTTCCGTGCCGGAGAAGAGTCGCATCGTGCTGATCGAGGGCGACACGCCGCGGTTCAGCCAGGAGGGCCAGTCGGTCTACCGCTGGGTCACCGGCGAGGTCGCCGACCTGGCCCGCCGCGCGTGCGCGGCCGCCGGGGTCAAGCCGGAGGAGCTGGCCGGCTTCGTGCCGCACCAGGCGAACCTGCGGATGATCGAGCCGTTGGCCCGTCAGCTCGGCATGCAGGACAAGGTCGTGGCGCGGGACGTCATCGTGTCCGGCAACACCTCGGCCGCGAGCGTCGGGATCGCGCTGTCCAAGCTGGTGGAGAGCGGCGAACTGCGCAGCGGCGACCAGGTGCTGCTGTTCGGCTTCGGCGGCGGGATCGCGTACGCCGGCCAGGTCGTGCGCTGCCCCTGAGGCCTCTGACGGCACGCGACCGACCGGGAGTAGATTCGGCCACATGACCATCACCGCTCTCGGCGCGGACGTGCATCTGATCGACACCGCGATGTCCGGCTACTCGGGCATCACCGCCGCCTACGCGATCCTCGGCTCGAGGCCCTGCCTGGTCGAGACCGGCACGGCGACCAGCGCGAAGACCGTGGTCGACGCGCTCGGCTCGCTCGGTGTGGGCCCGCAGGACCTGGCCACGATCGTGGTCACGCACATCCATCTGGACCATGCCGGCGGCGTCGGCGACCTGGCCGCCGCGTTCCCCGGGGCGCGGATCGTGGTGCAGGAGACCGGGGCCCGGCACCTGGCCGACCCCTCGCGGCTGATGGCCAGCGCGCGGCGGGTGTTCGGCTCGTCGATGGACGAGATCTTCGGCGAACTGCTGCCCACGGACGCGGCGCGGATCGACGCGATCGGCGCGCTGGGCCGGGTGGACCTCGGCGGCGGCCGGCACCTGGAGGGCCATCACACGCCGGGCCACGCGCGGCACCACCTGGGCCTGGTCGATTCGGCCACCGGGGACCTGTACGTGGGCGACGCGGCGGGCCTGTACATCCCGCCGGACGACGCCGATCCGCTGACCGGCCTGGCCGCTGCGGATCCGGATCTGGCCGGCACGATGCTGCCGGGCACTCCCCCGCCGGACTTCGACCTCGGACTCGCCCTCGCCTCGCTGGCCCGGATGCGCGCGCTCGGCTCGACCCGGCTGCTGTTCTCGCACTACGGGCCGATCACCCGGGTCGACGACGCGCTGGAGCGGGCCGAGGAGGAGCTGCGCCTCTGGGTCGGCGTGGTCCGCGAGGCCCGATCCGAGCAGCTGGACCTCGATCACACGCTCGCCCTGGTCCGCGAGCGCACCAAGGACCGGTACGCCGCGCTGCTGGCCCGGCCCGAAGTCGCCGCGAAGTTCGAGGCGCTCTCCTCGTCGGCGGCGAACGTCATGGGCATCAGCCGATGGCTGGAGAGCCTCGACGCCGCTCCCCAGCAATAGAGACACGGAAAGTCAGGGATCGAATCATGCTGGTCGCCTTCTCCGTCACGCCGATCGGCGCGGGCGAGGACGTCGCCGCGCCCGTCGCGAAGGCCGTCAAGGTGGTGCGCGACTCGGGGCTGCCCAACCGCACCGACGCGATGTTCACCACGCTCGAGGGCGAGTGGGACGAGGTGATGGACGTGGTCAAGCGGGCGTGCGAGGCCGTGCAGGAGGACAGCGGCCGGGTCAGCCTGGTGCTCAAGGCGGACATCCGGCCCGGGGTGACGGACGCGCTGAACGCGAAGGTCGCGAAGGTGGAGGAGCTGCTCGCCGAGTGACTGCGGGTGACCGGAACCGCGGCCGCCGCCGCATCGTCCAACGGACGATGATTTCCACGGGAGGGGAAGACGATGCGGCGGAAGACAATCCTCAGAACACTGCTCGCGGCGGCGTTGCCCGCGGGGCTGCTCGCCGGATGCTCATCGGGCGACGGTTCCGCACCGGTGGCCTATGTGACGGCGAAGAATGCCGCCGACATCACCGTAAGCAGTGCGGCGTTGCAGCAGGCGGAGACGGGTTCGGAGTCCTTCGGCCTGGCCCTGCTGCGCCAACTGGGTGACGGCACGAGCGGCAACATGGTCTTCTCGCCGCAGACGCTGGTGGACCTGCTCGCGATGATCCTGCCGGGTGCGAAGGGGCAGACGGCTTCGCAGCTGTCCGACGCGCTCGGGACGGCGGGTCTGGACGCGCGGACCGCCGCGGGGGCGCTCGGCAAGATCGACGCGAGCGCGCGGGCCGACGGGAACCAGAACTCGAACACTCTCGACGAGTCCAGCGACGTGTGGACGGACAAGACCGTCAAGCTCGCGCAGAGCTACCTGGCCGCGCTGGACGGGGCGTTCGGCGCCGGCGTGCACCAGACGGACTTCCAGACGAACGCGGACGGCGCGACCCAGGCGATCGACGACCTGGTCGCGCAGGAGACGCACGGCTACATCACGAATCTGTTCAGCAAGGGCTCGCTGGACGCCTCGACGCGGGTCGTGCTGACCGACGCGGTCTACCTGGACGCCTCGTGGGCGGACAAGTTCGACCCGAATAAGACCATGGATAACGACTTCTACTCGGAGTCCGGCGCGGCACGGCCGGTCCCGATGATGAGCTCGCAGGCCGGCTACGACTACGCCTCAGGAAAGGGCTGGCAGCTGGTCGAACTGCCGTACGCGGGCGGCAAGCTGGCGATGGACGTCGTGCTCCCGGCCAAGGGGACGGGGAATCTCAAGGCGTTCAGGGACAGCCTGTCAGCGGCGCAGCTGAACTCGATGCTGAGCTCGATGACCAAGCAGCCGGTGCAGCTGAGCCTGCCGAAGTTCACCACGAACTTCTCGCCCGAGAACCTGATCCAGTCGCTGAGCGCGCTCGGCCTCGGCGACCTCTTCAAGGACGCGGACCTGACCGGCGTGACCTCGGACGGCGAGCAACTGGCCGTGTCACAGATCGTGGAGAGGGCGCACATCGCGGTGGCGGAGAACGGCACGATCGCGGCTGCGGCGGCAGGCGGGGCCATGGTCACCTCCGCCGAGGCGCCCAAGGGCGTCGTGTTCGACGCCGACCACCCGTTCCTCTACCTGATCCGCGACCTGTCCACCGGCCAGCTGCTCTTCGCCGGGCAGCAGACCTCAGGTTCCTGAGGCGCTGCCCACGCCTACGCCGCGGCCGGGGCGAAGATCCCGAACTGCGCGCCCTGCGGGTCCTTCAGCACGCTGATCCGCAGGTCGCCGCCGGGCACCGCCGAGGGCGCGGTCACCACGCCGGCGCCCTCGCCGGCCGCCCGCGCCGTGACCGCGTCCACGTCCTGGACCCGGAAGTACGGCTTCCAGTGCGCGGGCACGTCGGCCGCCGGGGCGGGCGCGTGGTTGAGGTCCGCCAGGCCGCCGAAGTGGGTGCCGCCGATACTCCACTCGGTGTAGAAGTCACTCAGATGGGTGGTCCAGCCGAAGACCGCGGGGTAGAAGGACAGCGCCTGCTTCGGGTCCCGGGTGGACAGTTCGATCCAGCCCAGCGCGTTCGGGTCGCCGATGATCTCCGCGCCGCTGAACTTCCAGGCCTGCCAGATCGAGAAGGTGGCGCCGTCCGGGTCGGCCAGCACTCCGTACCGGCCGAGGTCGAACACGTCGACCGGCGTCATCAGGGTCCTGCCGCCCTGCTCGGCCGCCTTCACCGCGGTCCGCTCGGCGTCCTCGACGGACAGGCACACGCTCCAGGCGACCGGCTGCGAGTCGTCGAACCGCGGGGAGACCGCGGCGACCGGGGAGCTGTCCAGCCGGAACATCGCGTAGCCGCCCGCCTCGGGGCGCAGGTCGGTCTCGGCGTGCCAGCCGAAGACCGCGCCGTAGAAGGCCTTGGCGGCCTCCGGGTCCGGCACGCTCAGCTCCGTCCAACACGGGGTGTGCAAGGCCACGGTCCGCTGCTGCTGCTGGTGCTGCATCTTCCGGCCCTTCCGGTCATCAGGGGGTTTTCTGCACCGTAATCCGGGTGGAAGGGCCGGGCCTCGTTGAACTACGCCGTCGGGTTGACCGGCAGCAGCCGCATCAGCGCCGCGGAGACCAGGCTGATGGCGCTGAGCAGCAGCAGCGTGACGCCGAACGCCGAGGTGAACGCCGGGGCCGTCGGGTGCGCGCCGAGCGTGTCGAAGAAGATGATCCCGGCCAGCGCGATCCCGGTGGCACCGCCGACCTGCTGCACGGTGGACAGCAGCCCGGAGGCGGAGGAGGCGTGCTTCGGGGCCACGCCCGCCAGCACGACCCCGAACATCGGCGCGTATGCCAGCCCCATCGCGGCGCCGATCACCGCCATCGCCGGAATCAGCCAGGCCACGCTGTGGCCCTCGCCGCGCACGTGCACCGTGAGGGCGGCCAGCGCGTATCCGGCGGCCTGGGCGACGCAGCCGACGATCATCAGCTTCCTGCCGTAGCGCGCGGCGAGCTGCCCGGAGCGCATCGACGTGGCCAGGTACGGAACGCCGACCGCGATGAACAGCAGGCCCGAGCCGAGCGCCGACATGCCGCGGCCCTGCTGCAGGTAGAGCGCGAGCACGAAGAAGAACGAGGCGACCGCGCTGTTGTAGACCAGTGCGATGGGCATCCCGGCGGCGAAGGAGCGCTGGGTGAACAGCACCGGATTCAAAACCGGTTCGCCGTCGCGGGCGATCAGCCGCCGCTGGTGCGCGTAGAACAGGGCGAGCAGGACCGGCGAGGCGGCCAGGCAGGCCCAGGTCCAGGCGGGCCAGCCGTCCTGTCGGCCCTCGACCAGCGGGAGCACGAGGGCGAGCACGGCGAACGTGAGCAGCGTGCTGCCGACCGGGTCGAGCCGGGTGCGCCCGGTGCGCGGCACGCTCGGCAGCGCGCGCACCGCGAGCAGCGCGGCGGCCAGGCCGATCGGCACGTTGATCCAGTAGATCGAGCGCCAGCCGAGGCCGAAGAGGTTCGCCTGGATCAGCGCACCGCCGATGAGCTGGCCGAACACGGCGCCGAGCCCGGCGGTCAGGCCGTAGCCGGTGAACGCGCGGGCCCGCCAGGCGCCGGAGAAGGCCGCGCCGATCATGCCGAGGATCTGCGGCATGAACAGGGCCGCGCCGAGTCCCTGGGCGACGCGCGAGCCGATCAGCACGCCGGCGCTCGGGGCGAGGCCGCAGGCCGCGGAGGCGGCGGCGAAGACGACCAGGCCGGCGATGAACATGGTCTTGCGGCCGAACAGGTCGCCGAGCCGTCCGCCGGTGACCAGGGCGGCCGCCAGGGCGAGGCCGTAGCCCGCGACGACCCATTGGATGCCCGCGGAAGAGACGTGCAGGTCACGCTGGGTGTCGGGAAGCGCCACATTGACGATGAAGAAGTCGAGCAGGGCCATGAAGACCCCGGTGAGCAGGATGATCAGAGTGAAGGGGCTGTTGTGGCGGGCGGCGGGCAGGGGGTCCGCGGGGGCCGTCCGGCGTCGGTCCGTGGTCGTCGTCATGCCGGCGAAGCTACGGATCTTCGAGGCGGCCGGAATCAGTCACGGATAGGTAATCGGGGTAGGTAATCCGGACAGGCATCCGGCGCTGTCGGCCTGCGCGGTTAGACTCGAAATCATGTTGAGCGGGCGGGAAGCTGAGCTGAGGACTCTTCGGGGGCTGCTATCGGGGGCGAGGACCGGGAGCGGCGGGTCGCTCGTGCTCAGCGGCCAGCCGGGGATCGGCAAGTCCACGCTGCTCGACGCGGCGGCCGCGCGCGAGTCCGACGGCTTTCTCGTCCTCCGCGCGACCGGCTACGAAGCCGAGTCGCAACTCCCGTACGCGGGCCTGCATCTGCTGCTGCACCCGGTGCTCGACCGGCTCGACGTGCTGCCCGCGCCGCAGCGGGCCGCGCTGTCCACGGCGTTCGGCCTGGCCGTGCGGGATTCCGCAGAGGGCGTCGACCAACTGCTGATCAGCCTGGCTCTGCTCACGCTGCTGTCCGAGCTGGCCGAGGCGGACCGGCCGGTGCTGTGCCTGGTGGACGACGCGCACTGGTTCGACAGCCCGTCGCTCAACGCCCTGATCTTCGCGGCGCGCCGGCTCGGTGCGGAGAAGGTCGCGATCATGCTGGCCACGCGCGAGGGCAGCGCTTTGCTGGAGCGTTCCGGTCTGCCGGGGCTCGAAGTCAAAGGTCTGCCGGACGACGCCGCGCGCGAGGTGCTCACGCTTCGCTCCGACCGACCCTCGGATTCCGCACGCGTCCGAATCCTCGCTCAGGCTCACGGAAATCCGCTCGCGCTGCTCGAACTCCCCGCCGGATCAGGCCTCGAATCCCTCGGTGACGAGCCGCTGCCCGAGCTGCCCGAGCGGCTGATCGAGGCCTTCCGCGCGCAGGTGGAACGGCTGCCGCGAGACAGCCGGCACTTCCTGAAGCTGGCCGCGGCGGCGGACGGTCCGGAGCTGGACGTGCTGCTGCGCGCGGCGCCGCTGTTCGGTCTGCCGGTCGAGGCGATGGGTGCGGCCGAACGCGCCGGGATCCTGCAGGTGAATCAGGGCACGTTCTCGTTTCGGCACCCGCTGCTGCGTCCGGCGCTGATCTCCGCGACATCCGCGCCGAGCAGGCTGAACGCGCACCGGGCGCTCGCCGGGGCGCTGACCGGGCCGGAGCAGGCCGATCGGCGGATCTGGCACGAGGCCGCGGCGGCGACCGAGCCGGACGAGCACCTGGCCGCGGAGCTGGAGCGCACCGCCGAACGCGCCGGGCGGCGCAGCGGCCGGCCTGCGGCGATCGGCGCGTACGAGCGTGCGGCGCGGCTGAGTCCGTCGCCCGAGGACCGGCTGCGCCGCTGGATCCTCGCGGCCGAGGCGGCGATCGATCACGGCGACTGCGAACGTGCCGAGCAGGGTCTGCGCAACGCCGACGCAGTGCGCACCGAGCTCGAGTCGGCCGACGCGCCGCAGAGCATTGACGCGCAACTGCGCGCGAGGCTGGTGATGGCGCAAGCGTCCGCACGGTTCGAGCTCGGCGACCTGCGCGAGTCGTACCGCATCGCGTATGCGGGAGCTGCGGAGCTCGGCCGGACCGGCGGCGCGCGCGAGGCGGGGATCCTGCTGTGCCGCACGGTCGACCTGGCCTGGTTCCTGGGAGACCGCGAGGTCGCCGCGTACAGCGACCTGTTCATGCAGTTGGACGGCGTTCCGCCGGAGGACATCGCGTACGCGGTCTGCGTATTCGCCGAGTCGGCCATCATGCTCTCGCTGCGCCGGGACCTCGGCTTCATGCCGCTCCAGTTGGACGACGTCGTCGCGAAGGCGCGCAGCGTGGGCTTCAACAACCCGGCCGGATACCTCACGCTCGGCGCGCTCGCGCCGATCCTGGCACAGGACGAGGCGGCGCTCGAACTGTTCGCGGCCATGCTCGCCGACTGCCGGGAGCACGGCCGGATGGCGTGGTGCAGCCCAGCGCTCGGCGCCCTGGCCCGCGTCCAGGCGCACCTGGGCCGGCTCGCCGAGGCTCGAGCGTCGGCAGAAGAGGCGCTCGCGATCGCCGAGGCGGCCGGTCAGCCGCAATGGGAGAGCCAGGTCAGCGGCGTGCTGGCGTATCTGGCGGCGTCGGCGGGCGAGGAGGAGCGCTGCCGCGAACACGCGCGCCGGGCGCTCACGGACCTCGCGCCGACGGTCATGTCCCTCGGCGAGTCCTGGGGACGCTGGGCGCTCGGCCTGCTGGACCTCGGCCTCGGCCGTCCGGCATCAGCCCTCGAACATCTCCGAACGTTGGAGAACGGCCCCGCCGTGCATCAGCTCGCTGCGACGCGCGCACTGCCCGACCTGCTCGAGGCCGCGCTCCGGGCCGGCGACCGCGACCTCGCCGAGCACGCGTTGGGCCGCCTGACGCGCTGGGCCGGCGAGGTGAAGCAGAACGCCGCGGACGCCCTCGTCCTGCGCGGCGAAGCCCTGCTCGCCCCCGACGACGAGTCCGCCGCACGCAGCTTCACCGCCGCGCTGCGCCTGTACGAGAAGTCCGATCGCCCCTTCGACCGCGCCCGCACGCAGCTCCTCTGGGGCGAGCGCCTGCGCCGCGAGCGCCGCCGCACCGAGGCCCGCGGCCCGCTCTCCGCGGCCCTCGACACCTTCGAACGACTCGGCGCGACTCCGTGGGCCGACCGCGCCCGCCAAGAGCTCGCCGCCAGCGGCGCCGCCGGCAACTCCGTCGTCACCCGCACCAACAGCCCCGCCCAGGCCGCCCTGGCCGTACTCACCTCGCAAGAGGCCCAGATCGTCCGCCTCGCCGCCCAAGGCCTCTCGAACCGCGACATCGCCGCGCAGCTCGTTCTCAGCCCCCGAACAGTCGGCCACCACCTCTACAAGGCCTACCCGAAGCTCGGCATCGTCTCCCGCGGCGAACTCCCCGCCCTCCTCGACCGCCGCTGACCGCGACGTCAAGCATCGGCCGTAAGCGGACGGAGAGCATGGGGGCGTTGACCGGCGGGCCGGCATTCGGCGCGCTCTTCGCGCTGGCCGCGGTGATCGGGGGCCGCGGATGCTTGTGGCCGCTCTGGCGGTGACCGTGATCGGCGGCGTGAGCGGTGGCATGGTCGGCCTGGTCGCCGCGGTTCTTCCAGGACTGGCAGTGGCGTCGGCGCGCGATCATCTTCGCGGCCGCCCGCGTATCGCGCGCGCTTGCGCGGCGGCCGTGAGTGGCCTCGAAATCGACACGGTGTTCGTGGTCGGACACGGCGGCCTGGGTGCGGCGGCCGCCACGGGCTGCGGTGTCGCGTTCCTCGTCTTCGCCTTCGGCCTGTTCGCCGCCGTCGGCGCGTACGGCCTGAACTTCGGCGGCCTGAGCACACAAGCCCAAGCGATCGAACGAACGAAGCCGACCCTAAGCGATCGAGCGGGGCTCGAGGCGGACGCTCGTCGCGGCGAGGACGGCCTTGGCGGTGGCGGCGTCGGGGGCGACCACGAAGGGGAGGGCGTTGCCTCCGGCGAGGCGGAAGGGCATGCCGTCGGAGGTCATCGAGAAGCCGCCGGCCTCGGCGTGCAGGAGCAGGCCGGCGGCGTGGTCCCAGACGTTCTCCCACACCATCAGGGCGCAGGTCCGCCTGCCGTCGGCCATGGTCACGTATTCGAGGCCGGCGCCGTCGCTGTAGCAGAGCCACGCACCGTGGGTGCTCAGGGCGCTGATGGCCTCGCGGGCGCTCTCGTTCCAGAACTTCGGGCGGGAGGTGGACACGTCCACGTCCATCAGGCCGCTGGCGGAGTCCGGGGCGGGGGCGACGCGAAGCGGCTCGCCGTCCAGGTACGCGCCGCCGCCCTTGACCGCGTGGGCCATCCGGTCGAAGCAGGGCTCGTAGATCCACGAGGCCTGGAGCTCTCCGCCGCGGGCCAGGGCCACGAGCACGGTGAAGCGGGCGTTGGCGTTGGCGTAGTTCTCGGTGCCGTCGATCGGGTCGATGATCCACACCGGGTCCGGGCCGTCCAGCGCGTCGAGCACGCCGGGGTCCTCGAAGACCGCCTCCTCGCCGACGACGCGCGAGCCGGGCAGCAGGTCCCGCAGCCGCGCGGTGAGCTCCCGCTCGGAGGCCCGGTCGGCGACCGTGACCAGGTCACCCGGGCCCTTCTCGACGATCTCGCCGTCCTCGAGCCGCCCGAACCGGGGCAGGATCTCGGTGGCACTGACCTCGCGGATGATCTCCGCGACCCGGGAAACCGCAGCGTCGTCGAGCATGGTGATCACTCTGCCACAGCCGCCGCGCGGCCGGAATGAATATCCGGTGCCATCCTCGCGCACTGTCGGTAGCCTGCGCTCATGGACTCCGCCTCGGTGCTCGCGCTCTTCGACCGGCAGATCCGCCGCGACCATCGCGGCGACGGGCCCGGCGACCTGGTCGAACGGGTGGGCGAGGTGGTACGGCTGGTCGGCTCGAGCGGCGCCGGCTGGTGCGGCGTGATCTGGTCCGCGCTGAACGCCGAGACCGCGGACGCCGCGATCGCCGAGCAGGTGCGCCGCTTCACGGACCTCGGGCGCGAGTTCGAGTGGAAGCTCTACAGCCATGACACACCGACCGACCTCGGCGATCGGCTGCTCAAGGCCGGGTTCACCCCCGAGCCGGCGGAGGCGCTGATGTTCGCGGAGATCGCGAGCCTGCCGACCGAGCCGGTGCTGCCGGACGGTGTACGGATCGAGCCGGTCACCGACGCGGCGGGGGTCGGGCTCATGGTCGAGGCGCACGACGCCGCGTTCGGCCGGCCCTCGCCGCGCATGGAGCAGCAGCTGCTGCGGCAGGTGGCCGAGGATCCCGAGTCACTGATCGCGCTGGTCGTGCTGGCCGGGGACCGGCCGGTGTGCGCGTCGCGGCTGGAGCTCCATCAGGGCACTGAGTTCGCGAGCCTGTGGGGCGGCGGCACGGTGCCGGAGTGGCGGGGCCGCGGAATCTACCGGGCGACGGTGGCGTACCGGGCGCGGATCGCGGCCCGGCGCGGGTACCGGTTCCTGCAGGTGGACGCGTCCGACGACAGCCGGCCGATCCTCGCCCGCCTCGGCTTCTCCGGGCTCAGCAGCACGACGCCGTACAACTACGTGCCCTGATACGCGCGGGCGGGCGCGGTGTCGGCGCCGGACGGTAGGGTGCGTCGCATGACCGAGACCCATCACCCGAGCCCGATGGACCTGCCGCACCACCAGATCCAGCACGAGGCTCACACCAACGCACGTCCGTCCGTCGAACACGACGGACACGCGCCCGGCCGGGTTCAGCACGAGCACGACCCGTACGCCGACTCGCCCGGACACTCCGGACCGTACGCCACCGTCGAGGTGGACCCGCACACGCTCGGCCCGGTGCACACCGAGTACGCGCCGAATCACGACGGCGACCCGGACCCCGGCGAGGTCGTGTGGACCTGGGTGCCCTACGAGGAGCACGACGGCCGCGGCAAGGACCGGCCGGTGCTGGTCGTGGCCCGGGACAAGGGCGGCGAGTTCCTGTTCGCGGTCAAGCTCACCAGCGTCTGGCACGCCGACGCGGACAACTGGGTGGACGTCGGCGCCGGCGCCTGGGACCGCGACGCGCGCGAGTCCTACGCGGTGGTCGACCGCGTGGTGCGCGTCCACGAGCACGGGATGCGGCGCGAGGCCTGCGCGATGCCGGCGCACGACTTCGACAAGGTGATCACGCACCTGCGCGACCGGTACCGCTGGAGCTGACCCCGGAGCCACCCGGTCGGCCACAACCCCTGAGCACCGTGGGATACGCTGGAGTTTTACGAAGCGAACGATCCGCGAGGGGATTCCGAGCGAGCGATGTACGTCCTGCACGCGCAGTTCAGCGAGTCCGGCTTTTGGGAGTTCTGGGCCGAGGACTCCGAACTCGCGCGGGGCCTCGCGGCGAACGGCGGCGTGCCGGGCGGGGGCGGCGAGGGTAAGACAGCCGGGGTCAAGGGCGCCAAGGGCAGGGCCGCGAAGCCCTCGGCGGGCGCGGCGCGCCACCCTTTCGCCGCGGATCCGGCCGAGCTCGCGAAGGTGCTCGCCGGAGCCGGCCCGGTGGTCGCCGAGGCCCTGTCCGAGGCCGATCCGCGCGGCTCGCTCCCCCTCGCGCTGCCCTCGGGCCCGCGCGCCCCGCTGCCCGGCGACCGGCTCGCCCGGCTCGAGGGCCCGCTGAGCGAGCCGGCCCCGCCGAACCGCGAGCTGCGCGCCTGGATCGTGCCCACCCTCGCGCTCGACCCGGCCGCCGGCGCCGGGCTGCTGCTCGCGCTCGGCGGCGGCGACCTGCTCACCGTGTACGACGAGGAGGGCACCGAGCGGGAGCTGCCGCTCGACCCCAGCGTGGCCTACGCGCACGCCGTCGCCGCGTTCGCCGACGCGCTGGTCAGCCGCGGCGAGATCCATCCGTGGCTGGCCTATCAGCCGGAGGAACGCGGCTACTTCGCCAGCTGGGTCCCGGCGTACGTGCTGGAGTCCGCCGCGCATCGCAGGTCGCTGATCTCGGCGATGCCCCCGGCGTTCCGCTGCCAGCTGCTCGGCGAGGAGCTGACCGGGCTGCCCGCCGAGGACGTGTTCGACAACGCGCTCGCCGCATTGGTCGACGCGTACGTGCTCGCCGCGTTCGCCGGGCCGCACGGCCTGCACGGCGAGCCGCTCGCCCCCGCCACCCGCGGCGGCCGGCCGAGCGCCGCGGAACTCTGGCTCAGGGCCCTGACCACGACGAAGGGCAACCGGCTCGACCCGGACCTGCTCGTGTCCGAAGAGGCCGACGAGCTGATCGACCTGCTCGAGGCCTGGACCACCGCCGCCATCGCCGAGGAAGGCCCGGTCCGCACCTGCTTCCGGCTGCGCGACCCCGGGCAGCAGGAGCACGACGTCGAGGACTGGTCGGTCGACCTGCTGCTCCAGTCGACTCAGGACCCTTCGTTGCTCGCCTCCGCCCCGGAGGTGTGGAAGCGCTCGGGCGCGGCGCGGCTGCTGCGGCAGTCGGGCGTGGACCCGCGGCAGGCGCTGCTCCAGGGACTCGGCCGCGCCGCACGCTACTTCCCGCAGCTCGGTGACGCGCTGCGGCAGCCGAGTCCGGACATCGTCCGGCTGAATTCCGAGCAGGCCCTGCACTTCCTGCGGCACACCGCGCCCGCGCTGCGCGAACGCGGCTTCGGTGTGCTGCTGCCGCCGTGGTGGGCCGGCAAGCGCGCCCGGATCTCGCTGAATCTGCACGCCGAGGCGTCCACTTCGCAGCCGGGCGCGGCGGAACCGGACAAGGACGCGAAGTTCGGGCTCCAGGAGCTGCTGAAGTACCAGTGGCAGGCTTCGATCGGCGCGATCGAACTCACCGACGGCGAGTTCATGGAGCTCGCCGCCGCCAAGACAGACCTCGTGAAACTGCGCGGCGAGTGGATCGAGGTGGACGCGGCCAGGCTCGCGGCCGCCGCGCAGGCACTCGGCAGCGCGCAGACCGGCACTATGACCGCCGCCGAGGTGCTGAACAAGGCGATGCACGGCCTGGACCAGCGCCGTCTCCCGCGCTCACTGCTCGACAACCCGCTCGAGGTCAAGGTCAGTTCGACCGGGTGGCTCGGCGATCTGCTCGCCGGCGCGGTCGAGCAGGAGTACGCCGTGGCCAAGGAGCCGCGCGGCCTGAAGGCGAAGCTGCGGCCGTATCAGAAGCGCGGCGTCGGCTGGCTGACGTTCATGGACGGGCTCGGTCTCGGCGCGATCCTCGCCGACGACATGGGGCTCGGCAAAACCGTCCAGGTGCTGACGCTGCTGGAGCAGGAGCGCGCCGATACCGGGCGTAAGCGCATTGATCCGACGCTGCTGATCTGCCCGATGTCGCTGGTGGCGAACTGGCAGCGCGAGGCCGAGCGGTTCACGCCGCGGCTGAAGCTCCACGTCCACCACGGCTCGGAACGCCTGGAGGGCAAGGAGTTCCAGCGCGAGGTCAAGGGCGTGAACCTGGTGATCACGACGTACGCGCTGGCCCTGCGCGACCGCGAGCAGCTCGGCGAGGTCGGCTGGCGGCGCATCGTGATCGACGAGGCGCAGGCGATCAAGAACGCGGCGACGAAGCAGGCCCGCGCGGTCCGCTCGCTCCCCGCCCCGCGCCGCATCGCGCTGACCGGCACTCCGGTGGAGAACCGGCTCGCCGACCTGTGGTCGATCATGGAGTTCGCCAACCCCGGCCTGCTGGGCTCCGCCGAGCAGTTCAAGGACCGCTTCGCGCGGCCCATCGAGCGCGGCAACGAGGGCGCCGACGCCGCGGCCGAGCGGCTGCGCCAGGCCACGTCCGCGTTCGTGCTGCGCCGCGTGAAGACGGACCCGAACATCATCAGCGACCTGCCGGACAAGGTCGAGATGCCGGTCGTGTGCAACCTGACCAGCGAGCAGGCGAGCCTCTACCAGGCCGAGGTGGACCGGATGCTCGCGGCCGTGCAGTCCGCGAAGAACGGCATCGGCAAGAAGGGCGTCGTGCTCGCCGGGCTCACCCGGCTCAAGCAGATCTGCAATCATCCGGCGCTGTTCCTGAAGGACGGGTCGCGGCTGCACGGCCGCAGCGGCAAGCTCGCGCGCGTGGAAGATCTCTGCGACGAGGTGCTCACCGCGGGCGAGCGGGCGCTGCTGTTCACGCAGTACGCCGAGTTCGGCGGCATGCTGCAGCGCCACCTGGCCGAGCGCTTCGGACGGCCGGTCGCGTTCCTGCACGGCGGCACCACGAAGACCGCGCGCGACGAGTTGGTGCGCCGGTTCGAGCAGCCGGACGGCCCGTCGCTGTTCGTGCTGTCCCTGAAGGCGGGCGGCGTCGGCCTCAACCTGACGACCGCCAACCACGTGCTGCACGTGGACCGCTGGTGGAACCCGGCGGTGGAGAACCAGGCGACCGACCGGGCGTTCCGGATCGGCCAGCGAAAGAACGTGCAGGTCAGGAAGCTGATGTGCGCGGGCACCCTGGAGGAGCGGATCGACCGGGTGATCGAGGAGAAGAAGGGCCTGGCCGAACGGATCGTCGGCTCCGGCGAGAGCTGGCTGACCGAACTCTCGGTGACGCAGCTGCGCGACCTCGTGCTGCTGTCCGGCGACCCGGTGGCGGAGTAGGTGACGGCAATGGCGACGCGGCAGTTCGGCGAACACTGGTGGTCCAAGCGGCTGATCACGGTGCTGGAGAGCTTCGGCTACGGCCCGCGGCTCGCGCGCGGCCGCGGCTACGCGCGCAGCGGCGCCGTGCAGGAGCTGGAGATCCGCCCCGGCGAGGTCTACGCGAGCGTGCAGGGCTCGCGGCGCCGGCCGTACAGCGTGACGATCGAGATCGACGTGCTGCGCCCCGAGCAGTGGGACCGGGTCGAGAAGCAGCTGGCCGGCCGGGTGGACCTGCTCTCCGCGCTGCTCGCCGGGCAGATGCCCGAGCACATCGAGGACGCGTTCCACGACACCGGCCTGACGCTCTTCCCCACCCGCCGCGAGTTCGTCGCGGATTGCACGTGCCCTGATATGGCCAATCCGTGCAAGCACATCGCGGCGACCTGCTACGTGCTCGCCGACCGGCTCGACGAGGACCCGTTCGAACTGCTTGCCTGGCGCGGCCGGCGCAAGGCCGAGCTGCTGCGCAGGATCGAGTCGCTCCGCGACGCGCAGGCCTGGGCGCAGGTGGACACCTCGCCCGAGTTGGAGGAGGCCCCGCTCGGCGAATGCCTGGACCGGTTCTGGGAGGGTGCCCAGCCGCTCCCCGAACTGCCGAAGCCGCAGCCGGACGAGCGTCCCGGCGCGATCCTCGACCGCTACGGCCCGCTCGGAGTCGGCGTCAACGGCGAGGATTCCCGCCAGGCGGCCGATCTCACGGACCTGCTGCGCCCCGCCTACGCCGCGCTCGCCCGGCGCTGAACTCAGTCAGTACCCTGTCGGCCGGTTGTCGGTCGCTCAGTCGGCCCGTCGCACGGCGCGTCGGGCGGGACCTGCGCTGCTCTAGAGTCGTCGTCGTGTCAGACGGAATACTGGATACGGTCGAGACGGCAGGCGACGCGGCTGCCGCCGATTCCGCCACCGGCGACGGCAAGCCCCGCATCGTGCGGCCGCGCGGTTGGGCCAAGACCGTCACCGACGTCCTCTCCCCCGCGCACTTCGTCATCGCGCTGCCGCCCGTCATCGGCTGGCACGCGACGCAGCCGAGCCTTACCGGCCTCGCCTGGGGCCTGTTCTGCGCGGGACTGGCCGGCGGCGTGCCCTACGGCTTCGTCATCCATGCCGTGCTGCGCCGCCGGGTGTCCGACATCCACATACGGACCCGCCAGGAGCGTTACGTCCCGATCCTGGTCGCGCTCGGCGCCATGGGGCTGTGCCTCGCGGCACTCGTCCTCGGCTCCGCTCCGCGCGCGCTGACCGCGCTGCTCGCTTCGCTGCTGGCCACGATCCTGGTCGGCGGCGTGATCACGCTCCGCTGGCAGATCTCCGGCCACGCCGCCGCCGCGGCGGGCTCGCTCGGCATCTGCGCGCTCTGCTTCGGTCCGTGGCTGCTCGTGCTCTCGCCCCTGGTCGTGCTGATCTGCGCGGCGCGCCTCGTGCTGCGCGATCACACCGCCGGGCAACTCGTCGCCGGAGTCGCCCTCGGTGGCGTGCTGTCTCCGCTGGTCATGATCGCCGTGCGGTAGCGATCCGCGGTAGCGACCCGGCGAGCGCTCAGGCGAGTGCCTTGGCCTGAATCAGCTCCGCGATCAGCGTCACGGCCTCGGCGCGTCCCGGAGACTCGACGGCGTCGCGCAGTTCGGACAGCTTGTCCACGACATCGTGGACATCGGTTTCCGGGTGCGCGGCGTCGTCGAGGTCGAGTACGACGACGCTCTCGTCCGCGTAGTGCACCTTGCCCTCCCGGAAGACGACGAGCGACTTGGTCGCGGCGGTCTTGGGCTTCGGCGTCGACTTGCGCTTCTTGCCGCCCTTACCGGCGCCGGACTCCGGCGCGGCGGCCGCGGCGGGCTCTGGTTCCACCTCCGGCTCGGGCTGAGGTTCCGGCTCGGCGCTGCGCGGCTGCGGGACCTCCTCGGCGGGCTGCTCCGGAGCCTCAACCGCCGACCCGACGTCCTGGCCGGCCACTGACTCGACGTCCCGACCGGCGATATCAGCGCTCTCCGCGTCCTCGGCCACCGTCGCACTCGCACTGTTGTTTTGCATCGCATCCATGCACGGCCCAACGACCGAGATCCAAGCCGGTCACGATCGTCATCCGCCGAGTCACGGGGCGCACAGCAGGACGCTCCGCCCGACGATGAGGAACCGTCGGGCGGAGCGTCCTTACTTCGCTACCGCTGCTGCTACTTGTGCTGCTACTTGCCGGGGCGGTCCGACGTCGAGTCCTGGATCACGACCCGCTCGACCTCCGCGCCCGAGCCGTTGCCCGGCTGCTCGACGACCTGGCCGAGGCCCTGCTTGACCGAGTCGAGGATCGTCAGGCCCTGGCTGACCAGCCCGGCCGCGATCTCGCCGAGGCCGTCCGCGCCGTTGAGCACGTTGATGTTCGCGCCCGCCAGGCCGCCCGCGGCCTCGCGGACGATCTGCGGGAGCTGGTCGATGATCATCCGGTCCAGCGCCACGCGCCCGTTGGACGCCGCGGCCTCGGCCTGGATCCGCATCCGGTCCGCCTCGGCCCTCGCCAGCACGGTGATCCGCTCGGCCTCGGCCTCGGCCGGCTTGACGACCTCCGCCTGCAGCTGCTGCTGACGCAGTTCGGCCGCCCGCTGGGCCAGCTCGGTCTGCGCCTGGAGCACCTGCTGCTGCGCGTTGGCCTGGGCGAGCGGACCCGCCTGGGCCGCCTCGGCCTGCGCCTTGTCGATCTGCGCCTTGTACTCGGCCTGGACGACGGCGGTCTGCCTGGCGTACTCGGCGCGCGACCGCTCGGAGTCCTGCTCGGCCATCGACGACGCGCGGGTCGCCTCGGCCTGCGCGATCTGCGCCTGCCGCCGGATCGCGGCCTTGTGCGGGGCGCTCATCGCGTCGATGTAGCCGCTGCCCATGTCGTCGATCGACTGGATCTGCAGCGAGTCCACCAGCAGGCCGATCTTCGCCATCTCGCCCTTGGAGGTGTCGAGCACCGCCTCGGCCAGCTTCTGCCGCTCGGTGATGATCTCCTCGACCGTCATCGAGCCGATGATCGAGCGCAGGTGGCCCGCGAAGATCCGGCCGGTCAGCACCGACATCTGGTTCTGGTCGGACAGGAAGCGCTGCCCGGCGTTGACGATGGACTCCGGGTCGTTGCCCACCTTGAACGCGATGATGGCCTTGACCTGCAGCGGAATGGCCTGCTTGGTCACGCAGGTCTCGGAGACCTCGGCCTCGGCCATCGCCAGGGTCAGGAACCTGACCTTGCGGAAGACCGGCAGCACGTAGGTCCCGTGCCCGGTCACCACCCGGAACGGCTGCCCGCCCTGGCGGCGTCCGCCCGAGACCAGCATCGCCTGGTCGGGGGCCGGAACCTTGTAGAACAGCATGGCTCTCCTACTTTCCACACACAGTCATGACGACCCGGTCCTACCGAGCACGTCCAACGGATCTTCGGGCCAGGGCACGACCTCCACGGTGCGCGGTCCGCGGGCGGTCACGGCCAGCACCTGGGTTCCGCGCGGCAGCGGCCGCTCGGACCAGGCGATATAAGCCTCCGTACCCCCGCGGATCTTGAGCAATGCCTCGCCGGGCCCCGCCGTCCCCCGCGTGCCGATCGTCAACACCCCGATGGAGCCTAGGGCGGACTCGTCCTGCACCGCCTGCCACACCCCTCACGTCGATCCGGGACACCATCCGGGCGTCCACGGTCTCCAACGTTACTCCTCCTGGTCAGTACGTGACAGGTGGGGCGACGCGGTTCGGCGCGCCCCCGCGCACCGCCGTCCGCCAGCGGATTTCCCCGGCTCGAGGCCGGTAGGCGACAATGCTGGAGCGCGCCCTTTACCGAGCCGCGCGGACCTTGAACGCAACGCCTGGAGACGACCCGGATGGCAGCGCCCGCCGAGATGGCCGAGACCGCGCGGCCGGAGGAATCCACCCGTTCGGCGGGTCAGCCGATCATACTTCTGGGCTCATTGAGCGCCCTGGCCGCGCTGTCGCTGGACATGTACGTTCCGGGCCTGCCGGCCATGGCGGCGGACCTGGACACCACCGCTTCGGCCACCCAGTTGACACTCACGGCCTGTCTCATCGGTCTCGCGCTCGGGCAGCTCCTCGTCGGCCCGCTCAGCGACGCCCGGGGGCGCCGCCGGCCGCTGCTGGTCGGCATGACGCTGTACACGGCCGCCTCAGTGCTCTGCGCGCTCGCGCCGTCGATCTGGCTGCTGATTCCGCTGCGCCTGCTGCAGGGTGCGGCGGGCGGCGCGGCCATGGTCATCGCGACGGCGGCGGTGCGCGACCGCGGCAAGAGCGGCACGGCCACGGCGCGGCTGTTCGCGACGCTGATGGTCGTCAACGGCATCGCGCCGATCGCCGCCCCGGTGCTCGGCGGACAGTTGCTGCACTGGACGACGTGGCGCGGCGTGTTCCTCGTGCTCGCCGGAATCGGCGCGGCGCTGCTGCTGGCCTCGGTCTTCCTGTTCGGCGAATCGCTGCCCGCCGAGCGTCGGAGCAGCGGCGGCGGACCGCGGGCGCTGCTCCCGGTGTATCGCAGGCTGCTGCGGGACCGCGTGTTCGTGGGCTGCCTGCTGGGCAACGGCCTCGCGCTCGGCGGCATGTTCGGCTACATATCCGGCTCCCCCTTCGTACTGCAGGACATCCACGGGTTGACGGCCCAGCAGTACAGCCTGGTCTTCGCCACGAACGGTGCGGGCATCGTGCTCGGCAGCCAGGCCAGCCGCCTGCTCGTCGGCCGCTTCAGCGCCCGCACACTGATGTTCGCCGGGCTCACCGGCGTGACCGCGGGCGGTTTCGGCGTGCTGCTGAGCACGCTCTCCGGGGCGGGACTACCCGTGCTGCTCCCGCTGTTGTTCCTCAACGTGGCCTGCCTCGGCCTGGTTCTGCCGAACGCCGGGGCGCTGGGCCTCGCGAAGCACGGCGACGCGGCCGGAGCGGCGGCGTCCCTGCTCGGTCCGACGCCGTACGTCCTGGGCGCGCTTGCCTCGCCGCTCGTAGGCTTGGGCGGAAGGCACGACGCGGTGCCGATGGGCGTGGTGATCGCGCTCTTCGACGCCCTCGCACTCGGCGCGTTCGCGATCCTGACCGGTGGTACCAGATCGGAGTAAAGGCATGGCGAAGGTAGTGCTGTTCGGAGCCAGCGGAATGATCGGTCAGCGCACGCTGACCGAGGCGCTCGGCCGGGGTCACGAGGTGACGGCCGTGGTCCGTGACCCGGCGAAGGTCACCGCGAAGGGCGAGAAGCTCACGGTGCACGCGGGCGATGTCACCGACCCGGCGACCGTCACCCGTGTGGCCGAAGACGCGGACACCGTCATCGCCGCCGTGTCGCAGCGAGGTCCCGGCCTGGACCAGACGGCCGCGTACCAGAAGGTCGGCGAGAGCCTGATCGAGGGACTGCGCGCGCTCGGCGAGGACGCCCCGCCCGTGGTGATCGTCGGCGGCGCCGGCAGCCTCGAGGTCGCCCCCGGTCAGCGCCTGGTCGACCAGCCCGAATTCCCGGACGCCCACAAGGGCGAGGCCCTCGCGCACGCCGAACTGCTCGGCTGGCTGCGCGGCGTGACCGACGTGAAGTGGGCCTACCTCAGCCCCGCCGCCGTCATCGCCCCCGGCGAGCGCACCGGCACGTTCCGCCTCGGCGACAACGGGCTCATCAGCGACGCCGAGGGCAAGAGCTTCATCTCGGCCGAGGATTTCGCCGTGGCCCTGGTCGACGAGGCCGAGTCCGGCGCCCACATCGGCGAGCGGTTCACGATCGGGTACTGATTCACTTCACTTCGCAGTTGCCTGACACGTGTGGGCGGCGTCCCGGTCCTCGGAACGCCGCCCGTGTCGATCAGTCGAAGTCGAGGTCGAACTGCTCCGACGCTGTGGCGATCGATGTCTGGCTGGCGATCAGTGGCGAGGCACCGCTGCTGGGCGTGGTGACGATGTCGTTGTTCGCGTGAGCACGGAGACTGACGCTCCCATTGCCGTTGGCGATGAGGTCGAACTCCTCCCAGGGACCGATCGCCGTCCGGTTCGCGATCAGCGGCGCAGCACCCGCGTTGTCCGCGGTCACGATGTCATTGTTCGCATGCGCACGCAGGCTCACGCTGCCATCCGAGTTGGGGATGAGGTCGAAGGTCTCCCACGGACCGATCGCCGTGCGGTTCGCGATCAGCGGCGCAGCGCCGGCGTTGTCCGCCGTGACGATGTCATTGTTCGCATGCGCACGGAAGCTGACCGGGACGGTGTCGGGGACGAGGTCGAACTCCTCCCACGGCCCGATCGCCGTCCGGTTGGCGATCAGCGGCGACGCACCCGCGTTGTCCGCGGTGACGATGTTCTGGTTGGTATACGAGCGGAAGCTGACGCTGCCGTCCGCGTTATGGATCAGCCCGAACACCTTCCAGTTGCCGACCCCGCCGCGGTTGGCGATCAGCGGCGACGCGCCGTCGCTCTCGGCGGTGACCCAGTCGCCGTCGTTGAGCGACTTCAGGTTGACCGTTCCGTCGGGGCCGGTGACCATTTCGAACTCGTCGGCCTTGCCGTTCGAGGCCGAGTCCGCGATCAGCGAGGTCGCGCTGTTCGCCGCGTCCACGTAGTTGCCGTTGGCGTGCGCCTTCAGGCTCACGACGGAGACGCTGGTCGAGAACGCGGTGGTGTTGTTGGTGTAGCCCGCCGCGACGACACTGGCCTGCACGGCGTTCTCGGTGGCGTCGGAGGGGAAGCCGGCCGTGACGGCGCCTTCGAAGAACTCACCCTTGCCCAGATCGCTGTTGTCGCCGCCGGTGCCCAGTTCGATGGACGGCTGCACCTGCATCGGGTTGTAGCCGTTGGGCAGCGCACCCGAGTAGGCCTGAGTCAGACCGCCCGACTGGCCGTTGCCGTACTTGAGGGTGAAGTCGGTGGTGCCGTTGTTCTTCTCCCACGCGGTCATGAACGAGCCGGTCTCGCTGGGGATGCTGGACGGGTTGGGGCCGGTGTCGCTGAAGTACATGCCGTTCTCGAGATCGCCGCCGACCCAGGGGCCCGGGCCGGAGCATCCCCCGGTCCAACATGCGGTTCCGTAGTAGATCGCGTTCATGGTCGAATTGCCGTCGTCGCTGTCATTGGTCTCGGCCGAGCCGAAGTCGAAACAGCAACTTCCGCTGGTGAGGTTGGACGAACTCAGCATGTAGATGCCCTCGGGCTGCGAGCCGGTGGGCACGTTCTCGGCGGCGTTGTCGCGGTATCCGGTGCCCACGTTGTCGACGGCCACGCCGTAGGCCGGTTGGCCGCCGACGGTCACGGGCAGCGCCATCGCGTTCGCCCCGATGTCCGAGCCGTTGGCCCCGGGCCCTCCGAGCCCGTTCGAGCAGCCGGAACAGGACTTGCCGGGCGAGATCGGCAGGTTGTTGCCGTTCGCGGTCTGGTCGTAGAGCCGGGTGATGGTGCAGGTCGTCCCGGAGCAGAACGAGACCTGCGGCGCGGAGTTGGCCACGCCGCCCGTGGACCCCAGTCCTATGTTCAGGGTGCTGTTGTCCGAAGCGCGCTGAATTTGGTACAGCGGCCCGTCATAGGAGGCGTACAGCGCGCGGGTTGTGCTGTACGCCGCCTCGCACGGCGTGCCGCCGGACGAGTAGATATCGCAGGGCAATGACGTCGCCGCAACTGCCGTCGTCGGCGCGGCGCCGAGGGCCAGCACCGCGATCGCCACCGCCATCAGACACGCGACCAACAGCCTCGTTCGCCGTCGGAGTGTGGGTAGTACGAGCACAATGCCTCCATCGAATCGGCCTCATTGCCTGTGACGCAGCACACATGTTCTGCCGACCCTAGATTTAAGTCAAGACCGGAGTGCGGGTTCCGGAACTGATTGACCGCCATTTCTGACTAGATCAGGCAGAACTATGGCCGGTGGCAGATCACGAATAGGGTGTGAGCATGCAGAACGTGACCCTGCGGAAGATGACGCCGGCGGAGTATCGCGCCGCGACCGAGCACCGTGAGGCCGAGTCGGTCCGCGTGCTCAGCAGGTTGATGCCCCAAGACCTGGCACAGGAGCGGGTCCGACGTGGCACGGCGAGGTACCTGCCTGACGGACCCGACACAGCGGGACATCACCTCGTGACGGCGCAGAACGAAGCGGGCGAGGCGGTGGGCAACGCGTGGATCGGCCCGGATCCCGCCCAGACTTCGGGTACGTCGAACGCCGCGTTGCTGTACGACATCAACGTCTTCGAGCCGTTCCGCCGCCGCGGGTACGGCTCCGCCATCCTCGCGGCCGCCGAGCAGCTCGTCGCCCGTGAAGGCAAGGCGGCGCTGGCCCTGAACGTCGTCGGGGACAACGAGGCGGCGATCGCGCTCTATCGCCGTAGCGGCTATACGGTGACGTCGATGTCCATGCATAAGAACATTTAGTCAGTCCGGAGCGGGTCCGGAGCAGGTCCGACGACATCTACCGTCGTCATCGCGGCGCAATCCATAATGTCCACCACAGCGAACGAAGGAGACGCCGGGGCCGGTGACGACCTCGGACGGGCCTGGACGGAGGTCGGCGTGCCACTGCTTTCACCGCGCTGCCCGGTCCCGCCGCGCGAGCAGGCGTGGATCGAGAAGATGCTGGCCTGGTGTGTCGAACGGGTGGGGGACCTGCCGCTGCGCAGCCGGGTGGTCGAGCCGACGACCGAGTTCTTCCCCGATCCCTACCTCGGCGCCGGCCCGGATGTACTGCGGGTCGTGGACCGGGTCAGGGTGCTGCTGGGGATCGACGCGGACCGGGTCGAGGTCGAGTTGGCCGTGAACGAGGCGTCCGGCGACCTGGATGCGATGTTGCTGCAGCCGGGTCGGCGCACGGTCGTCGCGGGCCACTACCAGCAGCGCGGTGAGCGGGGCTACATCCGCATCGATCCCCTTGAGGCCGGCGATCAGTCGCGGCTGGTCGCCGTCGCGGCGCACGAGTTCTGCCACGAACTCCTGCTCGGCCGGGGCGGTGTGCCCGGCGCCGACGGCAAGGACCATGAGCCGCTGACCGATCTGCTCACCGTCTTCACCGGCTTCGGTGTCTTCACCGCGAACGCGGCGTTCAGCTTCGAGTCCTCCCCCTCCGGGTGGCGGACCAGGAGGCTGGGATACATGAACGTGCCGATGTTCGGCTACGCACTGGCCTGCTGTTCGTGGCTGCGCGGCGAAGTGGAATCGCGCGAGCAGCCGCACTGGGCCAGGTTCCTGGACGCGAACCCGCGTGGCTACATGAAGCAGGGGAGCCGATATCTGGAGGCGCTCGGCCCCTCGCCCGCGCTGGCCGGTCTCAGGTCTCCGCGGAACGGGTAGTGTCCGGCCATACGCACTCGCGAATCCGAGAGCGACAACGGGCTCTCACGGGACGTCAACAACGTGATGCTCCTGGGCTACGCCTGGGAGCACCACCTCTGACCCCGATATCCGCCGCTACTTCTTCGCCCGGTTGCCGCGCTTCTCGCGCACGCGGACCGAGATCTCGATCGGGGTGCCGACGAAGCCGAACTCCTCGCGGAGCCGGCGCTCGATGAAGCGGCGGTAGCCGGCCTCGAGGAAGCCGGAGGCGAACAGCACGAAGCGCGGCGGCTTGGCCGAGGGCTGGGTGCCGAAGAGGACGCGCGGCTGCTTGCCGCTGCGGACCGGGTGCGGGTGCTCGGCGACGAGGGTGCCGAGGAAGGCGTTGAGCTTGCCCGTGGAGATGCGGGTCTCCCAGCCGTCGAGCGCCGCCTCGATGGCGGGGACGAGCTTGTCGACGTGCCGTCCGGTGCTTGCGGAGATGTTGACCCGGGGGGCCCACTGCACCTGGACGAGCTCCTGCTCGATCTCGCGCTCGAGGTAGTAGCGGCGCTCCTCGTCGAGCTTGTCCCACTTGTTGTAGGCGACGACGAGCGCGCGGCCGGACTCGGCGACCTTGGAGATGATCCGCAGGTCCTGCTCGGCGAGGGTCTCGCTGACGTCGATCAGCACCACCGCGACCTCGGCCTTCTCGATCGCGGCCGCGGTGCGCAGGGAGGCGTAGTAGTCGGCGCCGTACGTCTGGTTGACGCGGCGGCGGATGCCCGCGGTGTCGACGAAGCGCCAGGTCTTGCCGCCGAGCTGGATCAGCTCGTCCACCGGGTCGCGCGTGGTGCCGGCGGTCGCGTCCACGACCACGCGGTCCTCGCCGGCGAGGCGGTTGAGCAGCGAGGACTTGCCGACGTTGGGCTTGCCGACCAGCGCCACCCGGCGCGGGCCGCCGAGCGGGGTGCCGTACGTCTCGGCGGGCGGCTGCGCGGGCAGCGCCTGGAAGATCGCGTCGAGCAGGTCGCCGGCGCCGCGGCCGTGCATCGCCGAGACCGGGTGCGGCTCGCCGAGGCCGAGCGACCACAGCGTGGCGGCCTCGGCCTCGAGCTGCGGGTTGTCCACCTTGTTCGCGACCAGCACGACCGGCTTCTTGCCGCGGCGCAGCACGCGGACGAAGGCCTCGTCGGTGTCCGTCATGCCGACGGTCGCGTCCACCACGAACAGCACGGCGTCCGCCAGTTCGACGGCGATCTCCGCCTGCTCGGCGACGCGCTTGTCCAGGCCGTCGACGTCGACCTCCCAGCCGCCGGTGTCCATCACCATGAAGCGGCGGCCGGACCAGTTGGCCTCGTAGGACACCCGGTCGCGGGTGACGCCCGGCACGTCCTGCACGACCGCCTCGCGGCGGCCGAGGATCCGGTTGACCAGGGTGGACTTGCCCACGTTGGGGCGGCCGACGATGGCCAGCACGGGCAGCGGGCCGCCGTCGGGGCCGGATTCCGCGGCGCCCTCGACGGACAGGTCGATGGGCTCGGCGTTCCCGTACTCGTCGACGAACTCGCTCGGGTCGAAGGGGGCGTCGAGATCGAACTCGGCGTCGTCGTCGTACATGGGGAGGTCCTCACCGGCAGGAGTGTGTAACCCTCCTATTGTGCCGTAAAGCGAGGCCCACCCTTTACGGCTACGCGGAGGCCTTCGCGATGGCGACGATCCTGCCGATGACGTCGGCCAGGCTCAGGTGCGTCCCGTCCACCACGACGGCTCCGGCGGCGGCGTCCAGCGGGCGGGTGGTGAGCGCGTCCTCGGCATCACGTCGTGCCAGGTCAGCCTGGGTGCGGATGACGTCCTGCGCACCGTTCTCCGCCCCTCGCCGGGCGGCGCGCACGGCCTGATCCGCCGTCAGATAGATCTTGGTCTGCGCGTCCGGCCACACCACCTCGGCGATGTCCCGGCCCTCGGCCACGATGCCCGGCCCCTCGGCGAGCGCCGCGCGGATGTACTCGCGCTGCGACTCGATCAGCCGGGTGCGC
This sequence comes from Actinospica sp., assembly GCF_035552695.1. Taxonomy (NCBI): domain Bacteria; kingdom Bacillati; phylum Actinomycetota; class Actinomycetes; order Catenulisporales; family Actinospicaceae; genus Actinospica; species Actinospica sp. The sequence continues at coordinate 16,917 of NZ_DASZKT010000260.1, read as the reverse complement.
ACGGTCGGCACCCCGGCCACGCGGGAGACGGCGTCGGTCACCGCCTCGCCGCGGATCTCCCGTTCCACCCGGCGTCCGTCGACCGTCATCGTCGGCGCCTCCGGGTCGGTGCCGGAATCGAGGCGCGGCCACAGGCTCGCCGCGGCGATCGCCTCGGGGTCGTCGAGGTCCACGCCGTGCTCCAGCATCCACCAGGTCAGCGCGCGGTACTGGGCGCCGGTGTCGAGATAGCGCAGGCCCAGGTCGGCGGCCACGCCCCGGGAGGTGCTCGACTTCCCGGAGCCGGACGGTCCGTCGATCGCGACGACGATCCCCTGGCCCGACGGCCTGAACTGCGACACCGGCGCTCCCCACTCCTGGCTGTGAAACTCTGTCAATACGCTGTCATTACTCGGTCAGGCATTCGGTACCGCACGGTCAGTTCCGCGCAGTTGGCTCCGCACGGTCAGTTCTGCACGGTCCAGCCGCGCTCGGTCAGCTGCACGGCCAGACCCGACGCGGCCTCCGGCGCGACGTACAGGGTCACCAGGCCGACGTTCTGGCCGGGCGAGTGCTCCATCGCCAGGTCCTCGATGTTCACCCGCAGCGCGCCCACCGCCGCGAACAGCCGCGCGAGCTCGCCGGGCGCGTCGCCGATCACGACCGGGACCGTGGCGTACGCGGCACGCGGCGCGCCGTGCTTGCCCGGGATCCTGGCCTGGCCGGCGTTCCCGCGCCGCAGCCGGTCGACGAGCTCCCCGGTCGCCGCGTCGCCCGCGGGCCCGGCCGGCTCCTTCGCGAGCGCGCGCAGCGAGCCGATCACCGCCGCGAGGTCCCCGGCGTAGTCCTCGAGCACCTCGGCGACGGCGCCGGCGTTCGCGGTCAGGATCTCCCGCCACAGCGCCGGGTCCCCGGCCGCGATGCGGGTCACGTCGCGCACGCCTTGGCCGGCGATCCGCGCGGCCTCCTCGCTGGCGTGCTCGAGCCGGGCCGCCATCAGCGCGGAGACCAGGTGCGGGGCGTGCGAGATCAGGGCGACGGCGTGGTCGTGCTCGACCGGATCCATCACGACCGGCACGGCGCCGCACAGCGAGATCAGCTCGAGCGCGCGGTTCAGCACGTCGCGCCGGGTGTTCTGAGCGGGCGTCAGCACCCACGGCCGGCCCTCGAACAGATCGGGGCGCGCGGCCAGCGGGCCCGACTTCTCCCGGCCCGCCAGCGGATGGCCGCCGATGTACGCGGTCAGGTCCAGGCCGAGCGCGGCCGCCTCCGCCGCCGGGCCCGACTTCACCGAGCACACGTCGGTGTACGCGCGGGCCAGTCCGCGCGCCTGCGCCTCGCCGAGGGTGCGCGCGACGTGCGCCGGGGGCACGGCCAGGATCGCCAGGTCGACCGGCTCCCCCGGGCCCTCGGGCACGAGCACGGTCCCCGCGCCGAGCGAGGCCGCGGTGCGCGCCGCGTCCGGATCGCGGTCCTCGAGCAGCACGAGCACGCCGTGCCGGGACAACGCGAGGGCGACCGACGTGCCGATCAGGCCGGTGCCCAGGACGACTGCCGTCTTCATTGCGCGATATCCCTTCGCAGCGCCGCGGCCCCGCCCAGGTAGACGTGCCGCACCTCCTGCTTGGCGCGCATCGTCTCGACGTGCGCGAGGATGCGCACCACGCGGGGCATCGCGCCCGCCTTGGCGATCTCGGTGGCGCACAGCAGCGGGGTGTCGGCCAGGCCCAGCTCGCGCGCCGCCAGCGCGGGGAACTCGCTGGTCAGGTCGGGGGTCGCGGTGAAGACCATGGAGATGACGTCCTCGGGAGTCAGCGCGTTGGCCTCGAACAGGGCCGTGACCAGCTCGCTCGTCGCCTTCAGCACGAGTTCGCGCTCGTCCGCGTCCACCTGGACCGCACCGCGCACCGCGCGCACCGCCACCGCCGCACCTCCCTGCAGGATTGTTTGCGGATCAGCCTATCGGCGCCGCGGCTCACGCCGCCAACCGACGGAGCTGCGCGAAACGTCACCCGGACGAGACCGCGGGCGGGTCCACCGGCTGACGGACAGGCAGGCATTCGCTGATAAGCTGGTAGCCCGTGGACGACGAGGCCGTCCCCCCTGTTTCCGGCCAATCCTCACGACCCACGGGAGCCCCGCTTTGGCAGTGTCGAGCAGAACCAAGCACCTCTTCGTCACCGGCGGTGTCGCCTCCTCGCTGGGAAAGGGCCTGACGGCCTCCAGCCTCGGCGCGCTGCTCAAGGCCCGCGGCCTGCGGGTGACCATGCAGAAGCTGGACCCGTACCTCAACGTCGACCCCGGCACGATGAACCCGTTCCAGCACGGCGAGGTCTTCGTCACCGACGACGGCGCCGAGACGGACCTCGACATCGGCCACTACGAACGCTTCCTCGACACCGACCTGCACGGCTCGGCGAACGTGACCACCGGCCAGATCTACTCCTCGGTGATCGCCAAGGAGCGGCGCGGCGAGTACCTGGGTGACACGGTGCAGGTCATCCCGCACATCACCAACGAGATCAAGTCCCGGATCATGGCGATGGACGGCGCGGACGTCGACATCGTGATCACCGAGGTGGGCGGCACGGTCGGCGACATCGAGTCGCTGCCCTTCCTCGAGGCGGCCCGGCAGGTGCGGCACGAGATCGGCCGCGCCAACTGCTTCTTCCTGCACGTCTCGCTGGTGCCGTACATCGGCCCGTCCGGCGAGCTGAAGACCAAGCCGACGCAGCACTCGGTGGCCGCGCTGCGCTCCATCGGCATCCAGCCGGACGCGATCGTGTGCCGCGCGGACCGGCCGATCCCGGACTCGGTCAAGCGCAAGATCTCGCTGATGTGCGACGTGGACGAGGAGGCGGTGGCCACCGCGGCCGACGCCCCGTCCATCTACGACATCCCGAAGGTGCTGCACGCCGAGGGCCTGGACGCCTACGTGGTGCGCCGCCTCGACCTGCCGTTCCGCGACGTGGACTGGAAGGTCTGGGACGAGCTGCTGCGCCGGGTGCACAACCCGGAGCAGGAGGTCACGGTCGCGCTGGTGGGCAAGTACATCGACCTGCCGGACGCCTACCTCTCGGTCACCGAGGCGCTGCGCGCGGGCGGCTTCGCGAACCGCACCCGGGTGAACATCAGGTGGGTGCCCTCGGACGACTGCGACACCGACGAGGGCGCCCGGGAGGCGCTGGCGGGCGCCGACGCCGTCTGCATCCCGGGCGGCTTCGGCGTGCGCGGCATCGAGGGCAAGATCAACGCGGCGCGGTACGCGCGGGAGAACCTGATCCCGATCCTCGGCCTGTGCCTCGGGCTGCAGTGCATGGTGATCGAGAGCGCCCGGCACCTGGCCGGGATCGAGGGCGCCAACTCGGCCGAGTTCGACGAGAACACCGAGCACCCGGTGATCTCCACGATGGCCGACCAGGTGGACATCATCGCCGGCGGCGACCTCGGCGGCACGATGCGGCTGGGCCTGTACCCGGCGCTGCTCGCGGAGGGCTCGCTGGTGCGCGAGACGTACGGCGGCCTGGCCAAGATCGAGGAGCGGCACCGGCACCGCTACGAGGTGAACAACAAGTACCGCGAGCAGATCGCGAAGGGCGGCCTGGTCTTCTCCGGCACCTCGCCGGACGGGCGCCTGGTGGAGTTCATCGAGCTGCCGCGCGCGACGCACCCGTACTTCGTGGCCACCCAGGCTCACCCGGAGCTGCGTTCCCGGCCGACCCGGCCGCACCCGCTGTTCGCCGGGCTGATCGCGGCCGCGGTCGAGCGGCAGAATACCGATTCATGACGGAACCCGAATTCGAGATCGAGGACACGCCGGAGTCCTGGCCGGTGCTCAAGAGCCGGGTGCTGGCCGAGGGCGGGATCAGCGCGTACCACGAGGACCTGGTCCGGATGGTCGACGGCACCGAGGCGCGGCGGCAGTACACGACGCACCACGGCGCGGTCGGGGTGATCGTGCTGGACGAGGACGGCCGGATGCTGACGCTGCGTCAGTACCGGCACCCGGTGCGCCGGCTGCTCTGGGAGCTGCCGGCCGGCCTGCTTGACCAGCCCGGCGAGCCCCCGCTGGCGGCGGCCGAGCGGGAACTGTACGAGGAGGCGCACCTGCAGGCCGCCGAGTGGCGGGTGCTGGTGGACTACTTCAACTCCTCGGGCACCTCGGACGAGGCGACCCGGATCTTCGTGGCCCGCGGCATCTCCGAGGCCGACGGCGAGCAGTTCGCCCGCCAGGGCGAGGAGGCCGGGATCGTCGTGCGGTGGATCCCGCTCGCGGAGATGGTCGAGCGGGTGCTGGACGGCCGGGTCGGCACGTCCTCCATGGTGTCCGCGGTCTGCGCCCTCCAGGTGGCGCTCACCCGTCCGGGTGGTTGGGACTCGCTGCGGCCCGCGGACGCGCCCTGGCCCGCACGACCCTTCTAGATTCAACGGAGAAAGCCACCCCGCGCCTTGGCTATCAAGGCGCCGGGTGGTCTCTCCCTGGGAAGCAAGAGCCAAATGCCCGACACTGCGTCGGTGCTTCCTGGCAACACGGTGCACGCTGTAAGGCTTGTTCGCAACGTCAACGTCGAATTCCGGGACTACGCTCAGGGCAGATCCCTACCAGCTTCCCCCCTCTTGGACGGTTCGTCGTGAAGGTCGGAATTCCCCGAGAAGTCAAGAACCACGAGTACCGCGTGGCCATCACCCCGGCGGGCGTGCACGAGCTCGTCGAGCACGGGCACGAGGTGTACGTCGAGACGGACGCGGGCATCGGTTCCTCCATTCCGAACGAGGAATTCGCCGCGGCGGGGGCGACCCTGCTGCCGAGCGCGGACGAGGTGTGGGCCACCGGCGACCTGATCCTGAAGGTCAAGGAGCCGATCGCCTCCGAGTACCACCGGATGCGCGAGGACCAGACGCTGTTCACCTACCTGCACCTGGCCGCGTCCCGGGAGTGCACCGACGCGCTGCTCAAGGCGGGCACCACGGCGATCGCGTACGAGACGGTCCAGCTGCCGAACGGTGCGCTGCCGCTGCTCGCGCCGATGTCCGAGGTGGCCGGCCGGATCGCGCCGCAGGTGGGCGCGTACAACCTGATGAAGTTCTCGGGCGGGCGCGGCGTGCTGCCGGGCGGCGTGCCGGGCGTGGCCGCGGCCAAGTGCGTGGTCATCGGCGCCGGCGTGTCCGGCTGGCACGCGGCGACCATCGCGATCGGCATGGGCTTCGACGTGACCCTGCTCGACCGGGACATCAACAAGCTGCGCGAGGCCGACAAGGTCTTCGGCAACCGGGTCAAGACCATCGCCTCGAACAAGTACAACCTGGAGCGCGCCTGCCTGGAGGCCGACCTGGTGGTCGGCGCGGTGCTGATCCCGGGCGCCAAGGCGCCGAAGCTGGTGACCAACGAGCTCGTGTCCCGGATGAAGCAGGGCTCGGTGCTGGTGGACATCGCGATCGACCAGGGCGGCTGCTTCGAGGACTCGCGCCCGACCACGCACGCCGAGCCGACCTTCAAGGTGCACGAGTCGGTGTTCTACTGCGTGGCCAACATGCCGGGCGCGGTGGCCAACACCTCGACCTACGCGCTGACCAACGTCACCCTGCCGTACGCGGTGGAACTGGCGGACAAGGGCTGGCGCGACGCCTGCCGCACCGACCACGCGCTCGCCCTCGGCCTGAACACGCACCACGGCGAGCTGACCAACGCCCAGGTGGCCGAGGCCCACGGCCTCGAGCACCTGAAGCTGGACGAGTTGCTGGCTTAGCTTTCGCAGGCCCGCTGGCGCGACTGGCTGCGGTGAGTTCGGGTGAGGTTCCGAGGCAGTTGTACGGTCGGCTTTCTTAAGATGGACCTCATTGAAATGCCCAGGTGGCTGGGCCGCTGATGCACGCATGCCGGGCCGGCGGCTCCCACGGGCGCAAGTGAGACAGCCCGGTTCCGTGTGCGGCGGAGCCGGGCTGTCTCGTGCGAGGATCTAGCTGAGCTGCTCCCCCACCTGAAGGACGGACATCGTGCGTGACATCGCCGTGTTCAGCGGCAGTGCCCATCCCGAGCTGGCCGCTGAGGTCTGCGCGCACCTCGACGTGCCGTTGCATCCGATACGCGTGAGTCGCTTCTCCACCGACTGCCTGGAGGTGCAGCTGCAGGAGAGCTGCCGGGAGCGGGACGTGTTCCTGATCCAGCCGCTCGTCGCGCCGGTGCAGGAGAACCTGGTCGAGCTGCTGCTCATGGCGGACGCCGCGCGCGGAGCCTCGGCCGCGCGCACGACCGTCGTGATGCCGTACTTCGCGTATGCGCGCTCTGACAAGAAGGACGCGCCGCGCATCTCCATCGGCGCCCGGCTGGTCGCCGACCTGCTGGTCACGGCCGGGGCGAACCGCGTGCTCGCGATGGCCATGCACTCCCCGCAGGTGCACGGGTTCTTCAGCGTGCCGGTCGACCATCTGCACGCGCTGCGCGAGCTGGCCGCGTACTTCGGCCGGTACGACCTGGGCAACGCGGTGGTCGTCTCCCCCGACCTCGGCAACATCAAGGAGGCCGCGGCGTTCGGCCGGATGCTGGGGATCCCCGCGGCGGCCGGGGCGAAGGAGCGGTTCGCGGACGACCGGGTGGCGATCAGCTCGGTGATCGGCGACGTGGCCGGACGCGACGTGATCGTGCTCGACGACGAGATCGCCCGCGGCAGCACGGTTCTCGAACTGTTGGAGCGACTGCGCGAACTGAAGGTCAACTCAGTACGCGTCGCGTGCACGCACGGCCTGTTCGCCTCCGGCGCGCTCAAGCGGCTGAGCGACCAGCAGGACGTGGCGGAGATCGTCTGCACGAACACGGTGCCGGTCCCGGCCGGGGAGCGGACCGACAAGCTGACGGTGCTCTCCATCGCCCCGGCGCTGGCCGAGGCCATGCGCCGAATCCATAACGGAGAGTCCGTCAGCGAGCTTTTCCACGCCGCGAAATGACGGCGTGTCAGATCGGCGGCGTACGGAGCGGATAACGAAAAGCCCCGGATTCACTGGAATCCGGGGCTTTTCTGGGTGAGTCGATCAGTGGCTGAGCGGGTCACTGCCAGCTCGGCGGCTGCTGCTGACCCGGCTCGGGCTGCTGATCCTGCTGGGGGTCAGCTGGGTCACTGCCAGGTCGGCGGCTGCTGCTGACCCGGCTCAGGCTGCTGACCCTGCTGGGGCTCAGCGGATCACTGCCAGCTCGGCGGCTGCTGCTGACCCTGCTCAGGCTGCTGACCCTGCTGGAGCTCAGCCGGATCACTGCCAGCTCGGCGGCTGCTGCTGGCCCGGCTCGGGTTGCTGGCCCTGCTGGGGCTGCTGCTGCGGCTGGCCGCCGAACTGCGGGGGCTGGCCGTACTGCTGCTGGCCCTGCTGCGGGTATCCCTGCGGCTGAGGCTGCGGCTGCTGGCCGTAGTTCGGCTGCTGGGCGGGCTGCTGGCCGTACTGCGGCTGTTGCTGCTGCTGCGGATAGCCCTGCTGGGGCTGCTGCGGCTGGCCGTAGTCGTAGTTCTGCTGCGGCGCGGGCTGCCCGTACTGCGGCTGCTGCTGGCCCTGCTGGGGGTACCCCTGCTGCTGCTGAGGCTGCGGCTGGCCGTACTGCTGCTGCGGGTAGCCCTGCGGCTGCTGGCCGAACTGGTCCGGCTGACCGTACTGCTGCTGGCCGAACTGCTGCTGCGGGTAGCCGCCGAACTGACCGGGCTGCTGGTACCCGCCGAAGCCCCCCGCGGCGTCGGCGCCCTGACCGGCCATCAGCTGCGGCTGGCGGAGCGCCCAGACGCCGACGCCGACCACGGCGAGGCCGAGCAGCAGGCCCAGGTACGTGCCGAAGCTCGCGCCGGAGCTGACCCCGGTGGCGCCGCTCGGCGGCGACCAGTACGACATCCAGCGGATGATCACCAGCAGCGTGACGAGGCCGCCGACGCCCGCACCCACCTGGTAGAAGATCTTTCCGGGCAGCAGCTGCGGCGCGGCGAGCGCGCGGATGAGAGCGAGAGCGCCGAAGATCAGCAGGAGCAGCATGGGAATCCAGACCAGCGGTCCGGTGATGGTCCGCCCGACGTTGCCGTCCCCCACCGAGGCCGAGTTCCAGCCGTTGACCGTGAAGCTGACGCTGCCGTCCCCGCCCGACTCCGAGAAGCTCCACCAGGGCAGGAACGTCGAGATGATGGCGAGCAGACCGGCCGCCGCGAAGACCAGATCGGGTATCGCGATCTTACGCTGATTCACACTGGATCCCCTCCGTGAGCGATAAAGACGGCTTGAAGCATACGTTAAACGGCTTATCCGACGACGCAGTGGGCGTCGGCGTGTCGGCTCCGCGTGCCGAGGATGGTGACGCGACCTAGGCGACTTGTCGACAAATCAGCAACAGTCTCGGTGCATTAGCCCGCACGAGCGACCCTTCTTTGCTCTCATTGCCCCGGATTGTCTAGAGTCTGCCCAGGCCAGCCTGGGCAATACGCGGTCAGATTGACGAGTCGATAGGTCGACAATTGCACCCCGGGCGGTGGACACTAGGGCATGCGAGCGCAAGCGCACGCTGCGACGGACTGATTGAGTGGGGGGCTGGGAGGATGACCGGCAGGTGACTGATTCGACCATGGTGACGAGCGGTCAGGCCGAGGCCGGCCGGTGGGCCGGCGACGTCGAGATCGATGACCCGTACGGCATCGACGATGAACTGCGCTACGAGGACGGATTCGATCCGGATGCTGAAATAGAGCCGGACGCGGAGTACGCGGCCACCCTGGCCCCGGACCCGGCGACGCAGCGGCGCGAGCGGGTCGGCCCGACCGGCCGTCCGATGCCGCGCTTCCCGGCACCGCGGCCCGCGATGGAGCACGGCCCGGCGAAGATCATCGCCATGTGCAACCAGAAGGGCGGCGTGGGCAAGACCACCTCGACCATCAACCTGGGCGCGGCGCTGGCCGAGTACGGGCGCAAGGTGCTGCTGGTCGACTTCGACCCGCAGGGCGCGCTCTCGGTGGGCCTCGGGGTGAACCCGATGGAGCTGGACCGGACCGTCTACAACCTGCTCATGGAGCGGGGCGTGACGATCGAGGACATCCTGCTCAAGACGATCACCCCGGGCATGGACCTGCTGCCGAGCAACATCGACCTGTCGGCGGCCGAGGTCCAGCTGGTGACGGAGGTGGCGCGGGAGTCGGCGCTGTCCCGGGCCCTGAAGCCCGCGCTGAGCGAGTACGACTACGTCATCATCGACTGCCAGCCCTCGCTCGGCCTGCTCACCGTCAATGCCCTGACGGCGGCGAACAGCGTGATCGTGCCGCTGGAGTGCGAGTTCTTCGCGCTGCGCGGTGTGGCCCTGCTGACCGAGACGATCGAGAAGGTCCGGGAGCGGCTCAACCCCGATCTCGACCTCGACGGCATCCTGGCGACGATGTACGACGCGCGCACGGTGCACAGCCGGGAGGTGCTGGCGCGGGTGGTGCAGGCCTTCGGCGATCAGGTCTTCCACACCGTCATCGGGCGCACCGTCCGCTTCCCGGAGACCACGGTCGCCGGCGAGCCGATCACCTCCTACGCGTCGAGTTCGGTCGGCGCGGCCGCGTATCGCCAGCTGGCGAGGGAGGTGCTCGCGCGGTGCCCCGTCGCGTGAGGATGCCCGGGGCCGACGAGCTGTTCGGACGCGGCCCCGTGACGCTGGGCAACACGGCACGGCTGCGGGCCGTGCCGGATCCGGTCGAGGACGAGGACGACGTCGAGGAGCCGGACGCGCTGCGCGAGCCCCCCGCGCAGCGCGGCGCGCCGGGGGCTTCCCGGCTGCCGGTCGGCGGCGGCCAGCGGTCCGGCCGGGCCAGCGGCCGGGAGCGGCACGACGAGAAGATCACCGTCTACGTCTCGCCGGAGGAGCTGGTCGGCCTGGAACAGGCGCGGATCACGCTGCGCGCCGGGCACGGGCTGGCCGTGGACCGCGGCCGGATCGTGCGCGAGGCGGTGAACCTGGTGTTGGCCGACCTCAGCGAGCACGGCGAGGACTCCAGCCTCGTCCGGGTGCTGAGAACGGACTTCGCCGGCGACTACTAGCAGCTATCAGCATCGCGATCTTCCGGGCGTCGCGCGCCGAGGGTACGGCCCGCGCGTAATAGAGTTGATCGGGTGGAGCAGACGTTGGCCGAGGCCGTGGACCAGGACGCCGTGCAGGGGGCGGATACCGTGCCGCCCGAGCTCGGCGCGGGCCAGGGCGCCGAGGCTGACGTGGGCACTGCGGCTGACGCCGTCACAGACGCGGCGGCCGAGGAGTTCGACCCCAGCGTCTTCCGGGTCAAGCTCGCCGAGTTCGAGGGCCCGTTCGACCTGCTGCTCTCGCTGATCTCCAAGCACAAGCTGGACGTCACCACGCTCGCGCTCTCCCGGGTGACCGACGACTTCATCGCCTACATCCGGGGTCAGGGCCCTGATTGGGACCTGGACGCGGCCAGCGAGTTCCTGCTCATCGCGGCCACCCTGCTCGACCTGAAGGCGGCCCGGCTGCTGCCCGCCGCCGAGGTCGAGGACGAGGAGGACCTGGCGCTGCTGGAAGCGCGCGACCTGCTGTTCGCGCGGCTGCTGCAGTACCGGGCGTACAAGCAGGTGGCGGCCGTGCTCGCGGAGCGGTACGCGAAGGCCTCGCTGAGCCACCCCCGCTCCGTGCCGCTGGACGCCGAATTCCGGGACCTGCTGCCCGAACTCGTCCTCGCGCTCACCCCGGAGCAGTTCGCCAAGCTCGCGGTCAGGGCGATGACCCCGAAGATCCCGCCGACCGTCTCCATCGCGCACATCCACCAGATCCAGGTCTCGGTGCGCGAACAGGCGTCCCTGGTGGTGGAGAAGCTGCGCGTGCTGCGCATCGCCACATTCCAGCAGCTCGTCGAGGACGCCCCCGACACACTGCACGTGGTGGCCCGCTTCCTGGCGCTGCTCGAGCTCTTCCGCGAACGCGCGGTGGGCTTCGACCAGGACCAGTCCGAGGCGTACGCCGAGCTGACGGTCCGTTGGACCGGCGACGACGACGGCGATGTCGAGGTGGACGACGAGTTCGACGAGGGCGACGGCGTGCGCCCGCTCCCCGTCCCGGTCGACGGGGATGACAGGGACGACGGGAACAACGGGGCTGACGGGGATACCTCGGAAGAAAGCGATCAGGAGGACGACGAGACGTGACCGAGCAGCCGTTGGGCGGTGGCGCCGCGTTCTGGGCGGCGCGCGGAGTCCGGATCGAGCCGGAGGTCGCGGACGAGGATCTCGTCGAGGAGACCGCGGAGCCGCAAGCCGTCGAGGAGACGGAGGTCGTTGACGCGGCCGAGGAGCCGCAGGACGTCGAGGGATCCGCGGACGTCGAGGAAGTCGGGAACGGCGAGGACGGCGAGGACGGCGACGGAGCTAAGGAGGCTCCTGTCGTTCCGGGGGCTCGCGCGGCCGAAGAGGACTTCGAGGGGTCCGTGGAATCCGTGGTGGTTCCGGAGGCTCGCGCGGCTAAGGAGGCTGTCGAGGCGGTCCAGACCGTCGAGACCGAGCTGGAGCCTGCGGACGCGCCCAAGCCTAAGGCCGCCGAGGCCGAACCGGAGCCCGCAGAGGCGCCCGAACCCGAGGCCGTCAAGGCCGAACTGGAACCCGCGGACGCCCCCGAACCCGAGGCCGCCGAACCTCAGGCCGCCGAGACGGAACTGGAGCCCGCGGACGCGCCCGAGCCTGGGGCCGCCGAGACTGAGGCCGAGACCATCGAACCTGCGACCCCCGAGCCTGCCGCCCCCGAGACCGCGACCCGCGAGTCCGCGCCGCTGCCCGGCTTCCCGCAGCAGCGGACGGCCGACTCGTCGACTGGGGAACCGGCGTCGCACGAGGGACCGGAGTCGGGTGCGGAACCGGCATCGCCCGAGGAACCGGCATCGCCCGAGGAACCGGCGTCGCCCGAGGGACCGGAGTCGGCTGCGGAACCGGCGTCGGCTGCGGAACCGGCGTCGGCTGCGGAACATGGGTCGGGCGAGGAGCCTGGCTGGCAGCTGACCGGCGGAGAGCTCGCCGTGCCGCTGCCGCCGCTTAAGACGTGCATCGAGGCGGTCCTCATGGTCGTCGAGGAGCCGGTCAGCGTCGTTACCCTCGCGCAGGTGCTGGAGCGGCCCACCGCCGAGGTCGCCGAGGCGCTGACGGAGCTCGCGGAGGAATACACTGTCCTAGGGCGCGGCTTCGAGCTGCGCGAGGTGGGCCTCGGCGGCGACGGCGAACGCACCGGGTGGCGGGTCTACTCGCGGGCTGAGTGCGCGGCGGTGGTCGAGCGCTTCGTCCGGGACGGCCAGCAGGCCAAGCTCACCCAGGCTGCGCTGGAGACGCTCGCGGTCGTGGCGTACCGGCAGCCGGTGAGCCGGTCCAAGGTCTCCGCGATCCGCGGCGTGAACTGCGACGGAGTCATGCGCACACTGCTGGCGCGCGGCCTGGTCGAGGAGTACGGCAACGACCACGAGACCGGCGCGGTGCTCTACCAGACCACCGGGTTCTTCCTGGAGCGGATGGGCCTGAAGTCGCTGGACGAGCTGCCCGAACTGGCTCCGCTGCTACCGAGCGCGGCCGACGTGGACGTCGAGGACTTCGCCTGACCGGCCGGCGCCCCGCACTGTTTGACTGGACTTTTGGAGAGGCACGGAAATGGAACGGCGCAAGCCCGGGTTCGCTGACCCCAACGAGGAGGGCGTGCGCCTGCAGAAGGTGCTCGCGGCCGCGGGCATCGGCTCCCGCAGAGTGTGCGAGGAGATCATCGAGATGGGCCGGGTCACGGTCGACGGCAAGAAGGTGACCTCGCAGGGCATGCGGGTCAAGCCGGAGAGAGCCGTCATCCACGTGGACGGCCTGCGCATCTCCTCGGCCCCGGACTCCTTCTACGTGGCCTTCAACAAGCCGCAGGGCGTGCTGTCCGCGATGCACGACCCCGAGGGCCGGCAGACCGTCGGCGACTACGTGGCCGACCGCGGCCAGCGGCTGTTCCACGTCGGCCGGCTCGACGCCGAGACCGAGGGCCTGATCCTGCTGATGAACGACGGCGAGCTCGCCAACCGGCTCGCGCACCCGTCCTTCGGCGTGCAGAAGACGTACCTGGCCCGGGTCGAGGGCGTCATCCCGCGCGACCTCGGCAAGCGGCTGCGCGAGGGCGTGGAGCTGGAGGACGGCTTCGCCCGGGTCGACTCCTTCAAGATGGTCGACGCCGTCGGCAAGAACGCCCTCGTCGAGGTCGTCATCCACGAGGGCCGCAAGCACATCGTGCGCCGCCTGCTCGCCGAGGTCGGCTTCCCGGTCAACCGCCTCGTGCGCACCCACTTCGGCCCGATCGCCCTCGGCGACCAGCGCCCCGGCAAGGTCCGCAACCTGAACCAGCAGGAGATCGGCGCCCTGTACAAGGCCGTAGGCCTCTGAGATCAGGCCTCGAACTTTCTGTTGTAGTACACGTACTTTCGCCGCACGACGAAGCCGCTGCGCTCGTAGACGCCGAGCGCGCCGGTGGAGTTCTCCGCGTCCACGCCGAGGCTTTGGGTGGCGAAGTCCTCCTTGCGGGCCGCGCGGACCACGTGGGCGATCAGGGCGGAGGCCACGCCGCGGCCGCGGTGTTCGCGGCGGGTGCCGACGATGTTCAGATGCAGGTCGCGCCCGCCTGCGGCGGCGTCGTCGTCGTCGTCGGCGGGGACGTGGCTGCAGATCACGTAGCCGGCGATGGCGCCGTTCACGGGGTCGCGAAGCAGGAAGCTGAGATCGCGGCGGATCTTGTCCTGGGAGATCCAGGCCCGCCAGGCGTCGGCGGGCCACGGCGTGGCCCTGAAGTGCTCGCGGAAGATCTCGTTGTGCGCGAGCCGCAACTCCTCCGCGACGGACGGCGTGTAGGGCTCGACCTCGAGCCCCTCGGGTAGCTCGGTGTCAGGGTCGGGGGCGTCGGCGGGGCGGCTCATTTCGAAGGTCCAGCGGATCGGGGTGAACCCCTCGTGCGCGAACAGTTCGTGCGCGGCGGTGTTGGTTTCGGGCAAGCGCACGGACAGCTCGAGCGGCTTTCCGGGGAAGTAGTGCTCGTGGATACGCGGCGCGAGATCCTTCTGCCAGCGCACGAGTCGGGTGCCGATGCCGCGGCCGCGGTAGTCGGGGTGCACGCAGCCGTCCGACTGCATCCAGTGCGCGGGCTCCGCCGACCCCTGGCGCTGCACCCAGGCCATCGCGACGAGGCGGTCGCCGTCGAACACGCCCTGGAAGTCCTCGAAGCCCGCGCCGGAGCCGGAACCCGACTGAGAGCCGGAACTCGGCCTGGACGCGGAGAGCGGATGGTTCAGGTGGTAGCGGAACGCCGCCTCGTCGGCTCGGTGGCTGCTTCCGTCGGCGTCGGCCGTCGCGCCGGTGAGCGCGGCGTAGGCGGAGGCGTCGCCGTCAACGAGCGGGCGCTGCGTGAATTCGTTCATGTGAGCGAGCCTAAACCCGTCGATTGACAGCTGCGCACGCAATACCCCCGCGCCTATGCTGGCATCCGTATCCACACCGCCGACCGGCTAAGGAACAGTGCATGCCCATCGCAGAGATCACCCGCACCGAGTCCGCAGAACGGGCGCGACTGCTGCGGGTCGATACCTACCATGTCTCGCTCGACCTCACCCAGGGCGAGCAGACCTTCCGGTCCACCTCGGTGATCCGCTTCGCCGCGGCCGACGGCGCCGCGACGTACGCCGACCTCGTCGCGGATACGGTGCACGAGATCACCCTCAACGGCCGCGCGGTCGACCCCGCCGCGGCGTACGCGGACGGCCGGATCGCGCTGGACGGCCTGCGGGCGGAGAACAACGAGCTGCGGGTGGTCGCCTCCTGCGCCTACAGCACCGACGGCGGCGGCCTCGGCCGGTACGTGGACTCGGCCGACGGCAGGGTGTACACGTACTCGAACTGCGAGCCCTCGGACGCCCGGCGGATCTACGCGAACTTCGAGCAGCCCGACCTCAAGGCCGTCTTCCACCTCGAGGTCACCGCCTCCGCCGACTGGACCGTGCTGGCCAACACGCCGACGCCGGAACCGGAGCCGGTCGACGGGGCCGAAGGCGCGGCGCGCTGGACCTTCCCGGCCACCGAGCGGCTGTCCACGTACCTGATCTGCATCGCCGCGGGCGAGTACACGGTGGTGCGCGGCTCGCACACCACCCGGCGCGGCCAGGCGGTCCCGTTCGAGCTCGCCGCCCGCGCGTCGCTGGCCGAGCACCTCGAGCCGGCCGAGATGTTCGAGATCACCGGGCAGGGCCTGGACTTCTTCACCGAACTGTTCGACTGCGACTTCCCGTATCCGAAGTACGGCCAGATCTTCGTGCCCGAATTCCGGGCCGGGGCGATGGAGAACCCGGGCCTGGTCACCTTCAGCGAGCAGCTGATCTTCCGCTCGAAGGTCACCGACAACCGCTACGAGCTGCGGGCCATGGTCATCCTGCACGAGATGGCGCACATGTGGTTCGGCGACTACGTCACCATGAAGTGGTGGGGCGACCTGTGGCTCAACGAGTCCTTCGCCGAGTTCTCCGGCACCTTCGCCTCGGCCGAGGCCACCCGGTTCACGGACGCCTGGACGACGTTCATCAACAGCCGTAAGACCTGGGGCTACGCGCAGGACCAGCTGCCGTCCACGCACCCGATCTCGGCCGACGTGGAGACCCTCAGCGAGGCGATCGCGAACTTCGACGGGATCAGCTACGCCAAGGGCGCCTCGGTGCTCAAGGCCCTGGTCGCGTACGTCGGGCGGGAGAACTTCTTCGCCGGGCTGCGCGCGTACTTCGCCGAGAACGCGTGGGGCAACGCCACGCTCGGCGACCTGCTCGAGAAGCTGGAGCAGGCCTCCGGCCGGGACCTGTCGGACTGGTCGAAGGCCTGGCTGGAGACCGCGGGGCCCAACACGCTCGGCTCGGAGTTCGAGCTCGACGCGGACGGCCGGTACGCCTCGTTCGCGGTGCTGCAGGGCGCGCCGGAGCAGTACCCGCACCTGCGGCCGCACCACATCGCGATCGGCCTGTACAACCGGGTCGACGGCGCTCTCGTGCGCACGCACCGGGTGGAGCTGGACGTGACCGGCGCACGCACCGAGGTGCCCGAGTTCGTCGGCATCAAGCAGCCGGATCTGGTGCTGCTCAACGACGACGACCTGTCGTTCGCGCTGATCGAGTTCGACGGGCGGTCGCTGGCCACGCTGACGGAGTCGATCGGCGAGTTCGCCGAGTCGCTGCCGCGCGCGCTGTCCTGGTGCGCCGCGATGAACATGACGAGCCAGGCGCGGCTCTCGGTCCCGGCGTTCATCGAGATGCTGACGCGGGGCATGGCGCGCGAGGACTCGATCTCGGTGCTGCAGACGCTGCTGGCCACCGGGACCCGGACGATGCGCGGCCTGGCCGAGCCGACGTGGATCCCGACGGGCAAGGCGCAGCTGGCCGGGGCGGGCCTCGAGCTGCTGCGGGAGGCCGAGCCGGGCAGCGACCGCCAGCTGACCTGGGCTCAGCTCGTCGCGGGTCTGGCCACCACGCCGGAGCAGCTCGCGTACGCCAAGGGCCTGCTCGGCGGCGAGATCGAGCTACCCGGCCTGACCGTGGACACGGACCTGCGCTGGTCGCTGGTGCGGCGGCTGGCCTCGGTGGGCGAGATCGGCGACGCCGAGATCGACGCGGAGCTGGAGCGCGACGCCACCGACCAGGGCAGGAACCACGCCCTGGGAGCCCGCGCGGCCATCCCGGACGCCGCGCACAAGGCCGAGGCCTGGCGGCTGCTGACGGAGACCGAGCTCGGCCCCGAGGGGGTCATGAGCCTGTCCGACGGCTTCGGCATCGGCGAGCAGGCCGAACTGACCAGGGGCTACGTCGACGCGTACTTCGAGGTGCTGCCGAAGCTGTGGGCCGAGCGCCCCGAGCAGATGCGCAAGCTGCTCGTCGCGCAGCTGTTCCCGCACACGGCGGCCTCCGAGGA
>NZ_DASZKT010000259.1:0-12871 GCF_035552695.1 Actinospica sp. | reverse complement strand
ACTCCCAGAGTGAGTATCCGTACTGTGTGGCGCGTGCCGTGCCGTACATGCGGACGTAGCGGCCGGTGCCGGAGACGGTCAGCGACTGGTTGCCGCCGGTTCCGGTTGTGGTGGAGTAGATCGAGGTCCAGGTCGAGTTGTTGCTCGAGACCTGAATCTGGAATCCGGTCGCGTACGCCGCCTCCCAATCCAGGGTGACGGAATTGATCTGCGCCGACGCGCCGAGGTCGACCTCCAGCCACTGTGGGTCGCTGAAGGCGCTCGACCAGCGCGTGCCGGTGTTGCCGTCGGTCGCGGCGGACGGCGGGAACGTGGTGTTCTGCTCCGACGACGCGGTGGTCGGCTGGCCCTGGGAGAGCAGCACCGGAGCCGCGTGCGCGGGTGCGGCCGCGACGACGAGCGCGGTGACGGAGAGTATGACCGCTGAGACGGTCGCGATCAGGGCTTGGACACGGGGTCGCAGTCCTGGTGGTTTGTGCCCGGGAAGTCGCGTCATGCCTGCTCCAGAGGTGAAGGCGTTCGAGTGGGTCGGCAGTCAAGCCTGGAGAGCGCTCTCCAGGCTACGGCCTGTCTAACGCCGTGGTTCTGACGCGTCAACGAATTCTTGAAGTTCCGGAACTCACGGAACCTAAGCGGGCGCGGGTGAGTGCGGTGGCCGTGCGCACGATGCTGGCGATGGCGGCCTCCGGGTCGAGGCCGTACAGGTCGGTGAGACTGAACAGGGCCTCGGCGCTGACGACCACGGCCAGGTCGTTCTTGAGCTGTGCCAACGCGGCGGCGTCGGGGGCGGCCGGGCCTTCGGTGACCGGGGCGAGCGCGTGGTCGATCAGGCCGAAGCGCAGGCCGGGCCGCGCGCCGGCCTCGCCCGGACGCGCGACGGTGGCCGCGATCATCGCGCGGACCACGCCCTGCCGGGCCAGGACGTGGCGCAGCAGGAACTCCGTGGCCGCGGCGATCCGTTCGACCGCGTCGGACGAGTCGGCGACCGTGGCGAGCGCTTCCTCGGGCGTGGGCAGCTGATCGGCGATCGCCTCCCGCAGCAGGCTCGCCAGGTCGGGGAAGTAGCGGTACGCCGTCGCCTCGGACACCAGGGCGGCCTCGGCGACCTCGGGCATCGTCACCTCGCGGCCGGTGCGGCTGAGCTCGGCCGCCGCGCGCACGATCGCGGTGCGGGTGCGCAGCTTCTGATTGACGCGGCCGGTCATCGGCTGCTCCTCCTTCACGGTCGGCCTGCATCCTAACAAGCGTGCTCCAACGATGAGAGTTCTGTCGCAGGGATGGGCCGACCGTGTCCGTCTCGATCCGGAAGGCGCCGCGACTACGCCGGCTTGATCACGTTCGTGACGAAGTCGGAGACCGCGCCGAGCACTGCCCCGGGCCGCTCGATCTGCGGCAGGTGGCCGGCGTCCGCGATCGGCGCGAAGTGCCCGTTGCCGAACGCCTTCGCGTAGCCGCGGCCGTAGTCCAGCGGAGCGACGCCGTCCTGCTCACCCCAGATGACCAGCGTGGGCAGGCTCACCCGGTGCAGTCGGCCGCGCAGCTTCGGGTCGAAGCTGAAGTGCTCCCCGCCGTATATCGCCAGGGTCTTCTGGTTGGCCCCCGCCGCGGCCCGCTGCTCGGCGGTGAACGAGGAGAAGTCCGGCCGCAGCGCCTCGTTGGCGAACGACAGCTTGCCGAGGTCGGCCAGGTCGATCGTGCGCACGTCGACGACCTGGTTCTCCTTCCGGTAGGCGTGGATGCCGACCGCGTTCACCAGCACCACGGCGCCGAGCCGCCCGCGGTTGTCCCGCAGCGCCATCTCGGAGGCGATCCAGCCGCCGATGGAGTTGCCGATCACCATGACGGTGGTCAGATCCAGCACGTCGAGCAGGTCCAGGTAGGCCGAGGCCAGATCGGCGATCGAGTCGGCCCACTCCGGGCGCGGCGTGCCGTCGAAGCCGGGGTGGGTCGGCGTGATCACGTATGCGTGCTCTGACATCGCCGCCGAGAAGCCGGCCATGGTGCGCGGCCCGGCGCCGCCGTGCAGCATCAGCACGCCGGTGCCCTCGGTGTTCTCGCCGAACTCCTGGATGGTGACGGACAGGCCGCCGGGCAGTTCGATCGTCCGAATGTTGGTGGTCATGTGAAACTCCTTCGTGAGGGCTGACTCGCATAAGAGTAGAACACTCGCACCGATTCGTGCAAGTGGGCTCTCACGAAGAATCGGAAAGGGCCGGTTCCGCCCCCGTCGAGACGGAGGCGGAACCGGCCCCTCACCGCGCCTGATCAGGCCTTTGGGCGCGGCCGGCCGCTAGATGCGATCGGCCGAGATCAGCAGGTACTGGAAGCTCCGCTCCCGGTAGCCGGCCAGGAACGCCTTCTCGATGCCGGTCGCGATGGACGACTTCTCGCGCAGCTCCCAGTACGGGATCGTCGCGTCGGTCAGGTCGAAGACGTTGACCGGGACGAGGTTGTTCGCGGCGAGCGCGGCGAAGTAGCGGCTGCGCGGGTGCACCCGGCAGCTGTAGTGCTCGTCGATCGTGCGCACGGCCTCGGACTGCTCGCCGAGCGTGTCGTTGTAGCACCCCGTGATGCACACGTACCGGCCGCCGCGCGGCAGCAGCCGGGCGAACTCGGCGAACAGGTCGAACACGTCCACGTACATCGTGGTCTCGTCCGTCCAGATGCCCTGCCGCGAGCCGTCCGGCAGGCCGGTGTTGAGCATGTTCTTGAAGTGGAAGCGGACCTGGTCGGTCACGCCGCGCTGCGCGGCCTGCTCGTTGGCGAAGTCCACCTGGTACTGCGAGATCGACACGCCGTCCACCTGGCAGCCGAAGCGATGGTTGGCCAGGAAGCTCAGGCCGCCGCGTCCGCTGCCGCCGTCCAGCAGCCGGTCCCCGGCGCCGAGCGGGCCGAGGTGGTCGAGCAGCAGGTCGGCCTGCGCGTGTTCGAGCCGGTGCAGCTCGCGCAGCGTACGCTCGTCGCGCGTCTCCTCCGGGCCCTCGAGCACCGACGGGTCCACCGCGCCGACGCCGTAGTGGTGGTGGTAGAAGCCGTCGATCTCGCCGAGCGCCAAGTTGACGCGGTCCGTGCGGCGGGTGTCCCACCAGGCGGCGACCTGGCGCTGGTACTCGGTGGTCAAAACCTCGTCGCGGGTTTCCGTGATCGACATGGGGCTCCTCCGAAAGTGGTGGGGTCTGTCAGTCATTCAGCGCGATCACGGGTCGCTTCGCCAAGGCGCATGCCACGCCGGATGTGTCGCGCTTCGCGGCCCCCGCGATCACCCGCGGCGCGGCGTCCGCGCAGGTCGCCGCGCTGGATCCGGCGCACGACGCCGACGTAGGGGAGCGGCGAAGCGCGACAGATCGGGGCGCGCCTTCGCCTTGTCGGCGGGCGCGCCGCGCGAGTTGATAAGGACATGCCGACGACGGATCAGGACGCTCTATCCAGCCTCAGCACCCAGGCCGCGCGCAATCTGGCCACCACCACCAAGACCGTTCCACAGATGCAGGGCATCAGCTCGCGCTGGCTGCTGCGGAAGCTGCCCTGGGTGAACCTTTCCAGCGGCACGTACCGAGTGAACCGGCGGCTGGTGCTCGAGGCGGGCCGCGGCCGCGTCGCCTTCGAGCTGAACGGCGCGGACGACGTGCGCATCATCCCCGGCACGCTGCGCGAACTGCCGATCCTGCACGGCTTCCCGGACGACGAGCTGCTCGCCGAGCTGGCCGCCGGCTTCCGGCCGCGCGACTTCCGGGCCGGGGACGTGCTGGCCACCCAGGGTGCGCCGATCTCAGAGGTCTTCATCATCGCGCACGGCCGCGTCGAGCTGCTCGGAAACCTGCGCTACGGCACGTCCGGCGTCGTGCGCGTCGTCGCGGACGGCCACTCGCTGGGCGACGAGATGACCGGGCAGGACGGCGAACCGGTGTGGGCGCACACGCTGAAGGCCACGACGTCGGGCACGCTTATGGTGCTGCCGCGCACGACCTTCCAGCGGCTCTACGATTCCTCGGACGCGCTGCGTCGGCAGATCGCGGACTTCGAGGACAGGGCGTCGCGGCCGACGGACCGCAAGGGGCAGGCCGAGATCGGGATGAGCGCCGGCCACGCGGGTGAGCCGGTGTTGCCGGGGACCTTCGTCGACTACGAACTCTCCCCGCGCGAGTACGAGCTCAGCCTCACGCAGACCGTGCTGCGGGTGCACACGCGTGTCGCGGATCTCTACAACGACCCGATGAACCAGACCGAGGAGCAGCTGCGCCTGACGGTCGAGGCGATCCGCGAGCGCGAGGAGTGGGAGCTGCTCAACAATCGCGAGTTCGGGCTGCTGCACAACGCGGATTACAGCCAGCGGATCAACACGCACTCGGGGCCGCCGACCCCGGACGACATGGACAGCCTGCTGAGCATGCGCCGGTCCACGAAGCTGTTCCTCGCGCACCCCAAGACCATCGCGGCGTTCTTCCGCGAGTGCAACAAGCGCGGGCTGTACGTGGACGCGGTGAACATCGACGACCACCGGATCCCGGCGTGGCGCGGTGTGCCGATCTATCCGTGCGGCAAGATCCCGATCTCGGACACGCACACCAGCTCGGTCGTCGCGCTGCGGACCGGCGAGGACAACCAGGGTGTCGTCGGGCTGCATCAGGTCGGGATTCCCGACGAGTACTCGCCGGGCCTCAACGTGCGCTTCATGGGCATCGACGAGAAGGCGATCATGTCCTACCTGGTCACCGCGTACTACTCGACGGCGATCCTGGTGCCGGACGCGATCGGCGTGCTGGAGAACGTGGAAATCGCGTCGTGAGCGGGTTCCTGCTCGCCGGGCCGACCGGACTCGGGACCAGCGCGCTGCGGCTCGGCTCGCGAAGGCAGGAGCCTGAGGAACCTCCGGCCGCCGAGCCCGGGAGATCCGCGTCCTTGCACGTGCCGCCGCTCTACTGCCCCGATGCCGTGCGCGACGACTCGGCGCTGGGGGAGGAGGTCAACGAGCGGCTCGTCGCGTGGGCCGAGGAGGTCGGCATCTTCCAGGGGCGGCTGGAACGGCTGCGCAGCCACAACTTCGGCCGGCTGTTCATGCTCGCGCATCCCGGCTGCGACGACGCGGACCGGCTGCTGATCGCGGCCCGCTGCGGTCTCGCGGAGTGGTCCGTCGACGATCACTGGGTGGACGAGGGCGAGGACACCGATCCGCAGCTGCTCAGCGCGCGGCTGGCGATGGCGCACGCCGTGGTGGATCCGGTCCGGCTGCCGCCCGCGTACATGGGCCACTTCGAGAAGGTGGTGCAGGACGAGCCGGTGCTGCGCGCGTTCCGGTCGGCCCTCGGATATCTGAACACGATCGCCTCCCCGACGCAGGTGGCCCGGTTGCGGCACGAACTGGCCGTGATGTTCGTCGGCTACGGCCTGGAGGCCGAGTGGCGGGCGAGCGGCCGGTGGCCGGCGGTCTGGGAGTACCTGCTGCACCGCTACGAGAACGCGTTCTATCCGTGCATGGTGCTGATCGACCCGGTGGACGGCTACGAGCTGCCCGCCCACGAATTCGCCGACGCGCGGGTGCGGCGCGTGTACCTGTACGCGGGCGTGGCGAACGTGCTGCTCAACGACCTCTACTCGATGCACAAGGAGGATCCGACCGATACCAACCTGCCGACCGTCATCGCGGCCGAGGAGAAGTGCTCGCTGCAGGAGGCGATCTACCGGGCCGCCGCGATCCACGACGAGATGATGCACACCGTCGAGGCCGAGTGCGCCGTGCTGGCCGAGCTCGGCTCGCCGCAACTCGCCCGCTACGTCAAGGGTGTGTGGAACTGGATGGGTGGCAGCAAGGAATGGCACGCCACCAGTCCGCGATACAACGGAGGGTCCTGAGAAAGGAGTGCGCACCGGAGCGTATGGAACGGTGCGCGTGCTTACCAGACGCTGCCGAACAGTATTGACGTGAGTGGCGTTCATCGATGAATACTGAATCACGTGGGACGGACGAATGAGGCGCTGCGGGAACTGCTCGTCGAGGCGCGCTGGACGGGGGACGCACTGGCCAGACAGGTCAACGTGCTCGCGCAGGAGATCGGCCTGTCCACCCGCCTCGACCGGCGGTCGGTCAGCCACTGGCTCGCCGGCCGTCGCCCGCGTGCGCCGCTGCCGGACCTGATCGCGGAGGCTCTCGCGCGACGTCTCGGGCAGCCGGTCACGGCGGCCTCGGCGGGCCTGTCCACGCCCGCCGTCGCTCCCGCGGATCCGAAGGCCGATCCGCTCGACATGCTGGTGCTGCTGTGCAAGCTCACCGAATCCGGCCAGGAGACCGGCCAGGGCGGCGTGTACAGCCTCGCGGACGTGGCCGGGGTGCACGCGTGGCCGGCGGACGACCTGTTCCAGCCGCCGTTCCGGGAGGCGCGCGGCCCGCGTCTTGAGCCCGAGCACGTCGTCGCGGCACAGCAGATGGCACAGGTCTTCAAAGGCGCCGACAGCGTATTCGGGGGCGGATATGCCAGGGCGGCGCTGGCGCGCTATCTGGCTTATGACATAGCCCCGCGACTGTGCGCCCCCGCGCGGCGGGAGACGCGCCGGCGGATGTTTTCCGTCGCGACAGAACTCGCATATCTGTGCGGTTTCATGTGTTTCGACGACGAGCAGAACGCGTTGGCGCAACGCTATTACATCGCGGCACTGAAGCTCAGTATCGAGAATGAGGACCCGCTCGCGTACGCCGTCACGTTGCGGGCGATGTCCGTGCAGGCGCGCGCGCTCGGCCACGTCCGGGAAGCGCTCTACCTCGCGGAAGCGGCCGTCGCGAGTGTGCGGGACTGCGGCAGCGAGGTGTCGGATCTGCGACGTGCGGCCTTCTACGGCCCGCTCGCGGTGGCGGCCGCCGCGCAGGGGGATCGGGAGGCGGCGTTGGCCGCCCTGAGCTGCGCGGAGCGGCTGGTCGGGGGCGCGGCGGCGGCGGAGGTCGGCGAGCCGCGGCAGCTCGGCCGGTACCACGCCGCGTCACATGCGTATCAGGAAGCTGCCGTCCGCGCCCTGTTCGGCGACCGCTCCGGCGCGATCAGGAACCTGTCCGAGTCCGTCCGCCGCCGCTCGGCCGACGAACGCCGTTCCCGCGCGATCACCTTGGCCGGTCTCGCGGAACTGCACCTCGATCAGGGCCACCTCGACGAGTCGATCGCCGCCTGCCACGCGTTCATCGACGACTATCCCCAGCTGAGATCCAGTCGCGCGCAAACCGCCCTGAACCACCTCACCGCCCGGCTGCGCGCGCACGCCGGCCACCACAGCGCCCGCCAACTCCTGGTCCGCGCGGCCGCCGTCTCACGGCCCGCCGGGTAGTCGAGAGGGCGCGCTCCGCGACAACACGCCCACGACATGTGGGGTGTGCATTTTCCTGGATCACTAGATATGGTGGTCCGCGCGCCGTGCTCGGGTCTTCGGGTACGGATCGTCGACGCGCGAGGGAGACGGTAGTGACGGTCACAGAGGTCGGCACGGGGGAGCGGATCATCGGACTTTCGGGCAAGCCCCGGAACGTCGAAGGCCTCGAGCACGCGGTGGCCGAGTGCGCGGCCGACCTGCCCGACGTCGATCCGCTCCGGGTGGCCGGAAAGACCGTCAGCGGACTGCACGAGGGCGCCACCGCGGGCGAGGCCGCGCGGCTCACCGTGCAGAGCGCGGTCGAGCTGATCGGTGAGGAACCGCAGTACTCGAAGCTCGCCGCCCGCCTGCTGTCCCGGGTGATCGCCGCCGAGGTCGCCGAGCACGCGGTCGCCACGTTCAGCGAGTCCATCGCGCTCGGCCACGCCGAGGGACTGATCGGTGACGAGACCTTCGCCTTCGTCGCCGCGAACGCAGCAGCCTTCGACGCGGCCGTCGACCTCTCCGGTGATCTGCGTTTCGAGTACTTCGGGCTGCGCACGGTCTACGACCGGTACCTGCTGCGGCAGCCCGTGGCCCGCGACGTGATCGAAACCCCGCAGTACTTCCTGCTGCGCGTGGCCTGCGGTCTGTCGCGCACGCCGGACGAGGCGATCGACTTCTACCGGCTGCTGTCCTCGCTCGCCTACCTCCCGAGTTCTCCGACCCTTTTCAACTCGGGCACCCGGCACACCCAGATGTCCTCGTGCTACCTCGTCGACTCCCCGCGCGACGAGCTGGACTCGATCTACGACCGCTACCACCAGGTCGCGCGGCTGTCGAAGTTCGCCGGCGGCATCGGCATCGGCTTCTCCCGGGTACGCTCGCGCGGCGCGCTGATCCGATCGACGAACGGCAAGTCGAACGGCATCGTGCCCTTCCTGCGCACGCTCGACTCGTCCGTCGCCGCCGTCAACCAGGGCGGCCGACGCAAGGGCGCCGCGTGCGTCTATCTCGAGCCCTGGCACCCGGACATCGAGGAGTTCCTGCAGCTGCGCGACAACACCGGCGAGGACGCGCGTCGCACGCACAATCTGAACCTGGCCAACTGGATCCCCGACGAGTTCATGCGCCGGGTCGAGGCGGACGGCGTGTGGTCGCTGATCGACCCGGACCGGGTGCCCGAACTGCCCGACCTGTGGGGTGAGGCGTTCGACGCCGCGTACCGGGCCGCCGAAGCCGAAGGCCGCTACGTGCGCCAGGTCTCGGCCCGGGAGCTCTACGGACGGATGATGAGGACGCTGGCGCAGACCGGCAACGGCTGGATGACCTTCAAGGACGCCTCCAACCGCCTCGCCAACCAGACCGCGAAGCCGGAGAACGTCGTGCACCTCTCCAACCTGTGCACCGAGATCATCGAGGTCTCCTCCGACGCCGAGACGGCTGTCTGCAACCTCGGCTCGATCAACCTGGCGGCGCACCTGACCGCGACGCGTGACGGCATCGACTGGGATCGCCTGCGCGCCACCGTCCGCACGGCAGTGACGTTCCTCGACCGCGTCATCGACATCAACTACTACCCGAGCGAGCAGACCGCCGCCTCGAACCCCCGCTGGCGGCCGGTGGGCCTGGGCATCATGGGCCTGCAGGACGTGTTCTTCGCGCTGCGCCTGCCCTTCGACGACGACCAGGCCCGCGCGCTGTCCACCCGGGTCCAGGAAGAGATCTACCTCACCGCGCTCGAGGCCTCCGCCACTCTCGCCGAGGCGCACGGCCCGCATCCCGCGTACGCCGACACCCGTGCCGCCACGGGAATGCTGCAGCCCGACCTGTGGAACGTCGCCACCTCACCCGAGCTGACGGACCGTTGGACCGCGCTGCGCACTCGCATCGCCGCCACCGGCGTCCGCAACTCCCTGCTCATCGCCATCGCCCCGACCGCCACCATCGCCTCGATCGCGGGCTGCTACGAGTGCATCGAGCCGCAGGTCTCCAACCTGTTCAAGCGCGAGACGCTCTCCGGCGAGTTCCTGCAGATCAACACCGCGCTGGTGAACGAGCTGAAGGAACTCGGCCTCTGGATCCCGGAGATCCGCGACGCGATCAAGCGCGCCGAGGGCTCCGTCCAGGACATCCCCGTCCTGCCCGACGAGGTCAAGGCTCTGTACCGCACCGCCTGGGAACTTCCGCAGCGTGCGCTGATCGACATGGCCGTGGCGCGCGGCCCGTTCGTGGACCAGTCGCAGTCGCTCAACCTTTTCCTGTCCGCGCCGACGATCGGCAAGCTCTCCTCGATGTACATGTACGCGTGGAAGGCGGGCCTGAAGTCCACCTACTACCTGCGCTCACGCCCGGCCACCCGCATCCAGCAGGCGACAGTCGGAGCGGGCGGAGCCATGAGCACAGTCGGAGCCCAGGCCACGGCCCCGTCTATCGAGCAGATCGACGCCGTCGCCTGCTCCCTGGAAAACCCCGAGTCCTGCGAAGCCTGCCAGTAATCCGTCCAACCCGAGAAAGAGACCGATCATGCTGCTGGACCCGGGTATGGACCTGACCCTGCGCCCCATGCGCTATCCGCGCTTCTTCGACCGCTTCCGTGACGCGATCAAGAACACGTGGACCGTCGAAGAGGTCGACCTGCACTCCGACCTGACCGACCTGGACAAGCTCTCCGCGGCCGAACGCCACCTGGTCTCACGCCTCGTCGCGTTCTTCGCGACCGGTGACACGATCGTCGCCAACAACCTCGTGCTGAACCTCTACCAGCACGTCAACAGCCCAGAGGGCCGCCTCTACCTCTCGCGTCAGCTGTTCGAGGAGGCAGTGCACGTCCAGTTCTACCTGAACCTGCTCGACACCTACGTGCCCGACGACGACGAGCGCGCGGCGGCCTTCGCGGCCGTCGAGAACATCCCCTCGATCCGCCGCAAGGCAGAATTCTGCTTCCGCTGGATCGACTCGCTGCACAACCTCCGCAGCCTGCAGACCAAGGAGGACCGCCGAGCCTTCCTGCTCAACCTGATCTGCTTCGCGACGTGCATCGAAGGACTGTTCTTCTACGGCGCCTTCGCGTACGTATACTTCCTGCGCTCGCGCGGCCTGCTGCACGGCCTCGCGTCCGGCACGAACTGGGTCTTCCGCGACGAGTCGATGCACATGGCGTTCGCGCTCGACGTCGTCGAGACCGTCCGCACCGAAGAACCCGACCTGTTCGACGACAAGATGGCCGCGCAGGTACGCGAAATGCTGGCCGACGCAGTGGACTGCGAGACGAAGTTCGCCGAGGACCTGCTCGACCAGGGCGTGCCCGGCCTGCCGCTCGCCGACATGCGGACGTACCTCGAGCATGTCGCCGACCGCCGCCTCGCGCAGTTGGGGCTCGAGCCGCTCTACAACTCCCCGAACCCGCTCGCCTTCATGGAACTGCAAGACGTCCAGGAGCTCTCGAACTTCTTCGAACGCCGCGTCTCCGCCTACCAGGTCGCCGTCGCCGGCACCGTGGGCTTCGACGACGAGTTCTGATCTCGTTCCAGTTCCGCTCCGCCGTGCACAGGCGTCGCCACGATTGCCTACACTCGTCCTCGTCTCCTGAGGAAGGAATCGTGGCGATGCACAACGACGCGTGCCGAACGCCGTCGGATGGCCAGGGCGAACCGCGGGTCGAGGCAGAGGGCGAACTCGCCGTCGCGCGACTGAACCTCGACGGCGGCGATCCGGAGCACGCAGCCGTGCACGTCGCCCAGGCCCTGCACCACGATCCGACGTGCGAGCAGTGCTACACGATGATCGACGAACTCGCCGGATACGCCGCGGGGCTCGAGGAACTGGCCAGCTGGTTCTCGATCGGCGAGCCGATGTACCTCGGCGGCGCGGTCGCGCTCGCGGTGCTGCGGGCCAGGGCCGGCCAGTACGCGATGGCCATCGAGACACTCGGCCAGATCACCGCGATCCGTCCCGACCTCCCGTGGTGCGCGGCGCCCTGGTTCGGCCCGCACGTTGCCGAGCGGGTCACCGGCCGGGAGGCGGCCGTCGCGGTCAGCCACTTCGCGAGCGGCCTGCCCGACCCGGCTCCCGCCGAACTGGCCGAAGTCCAGGCGCCCTGGCTCGAATTCGCCCGCGCCGTCGCCGCGCAGCCGGAAACGACGGCTCAGGCCCTCGCGATCCTGTCCACCCTCGCGCGGCGAATAGGCGGACTCGGCGAGGCGATCGCGTGGTGCACACGCTCCGAGATGATGGACCGAGACGGAGCCGGCGAGGGCGAAAGCCAAGTCGGCGCACTCATGCTCGGCTTCGCCTACCGCAGCGCGGGCCGTCCGCACGAGGCGATCGACGCATGGGAGCGCGCGCTCGAACTCGACCCGACCAACATCGACCTCTACATCGACATGGCCGAAACCTGCATGCAGCAGGACGACCACCCGCAGGCGATCACATGGGCCGAGCGCGCGATGCAGTACGACCCGGAGCACGTGAAGCCGCGCGGCGTGCGGCTCGCCGCTCTCTATACGCAGTCGGACTACACCGACGGACCGGCGCTGGCGGCCCTCCAGCGGCTCGCGCAGGAGAACCCCGAGCACCCGTACCCGCGGCACCTGCTCAACCTGGCCCGCCAGAACCGGCCGTGGATCGGTTCGGTGCCCTGGCCCACCGAGGCCACGTCCGGTCTGCTGGCCCAGATGCTCGACGGCAGGATGCCGAGCGACGCCCCGTTCGACTCCGACCCGCGCCTGAGTACCACGAGCCTGGAAGCCCCGAGCCCCAACGCCCTCGTCCGCGCCTACTTCCCGGGTCTCGCGATCGACGCGGGCAGCATCCCGGAACCGGACATCCGCATCCCCGTCAGCACCGCCTTCGGCACCCCGCTGTGGACGTACCCGGGCGGTGACGTCACCGAGGCGTCCACCGTCACCCCGCCAAGCGCAGGAGCGGTGACCATCCTGCGCGCCGTCGCCGGCCCGGGCAGCTGGAGCGACCCGATCAGCGCCTTCGACGGAGCCGCCGAACTCGGCAAGCTCGGCGAGCGGGACCTGCTCGGCCTGGTCGCCCACATCCCGACCCCGGACGACGAATCCTGGGTGCAACGCTGGCACGCCGGCCCCGCCTACTGGGCCCGCATGGCCCAGGCATGGGCCTGCCTCGGGATCCTGCATTTCCGCGCCGAAGAACCCTGGCGCAGCTCACGTCGCAGGACCCTGCTGCTGCGCCTGCTGTTCGGCAACGAGGACTGGAGCGTCGACGCCGCCGCCTTCGCCCTCTACGTCAGCGCCCTGCTGCACGAGGACCAGCGCCCCGACATCGCCGCCGCCATCGGCGCCCGCTACCTGCACGCCACCCTGGCCTTCGCCGTCCGCCCCACGGAGCTCCAAGAGCCGATGGCCCACATCGTCCTGGCCTGCCCCGGCATGCACCCCCGGCTGGTCAAGTACGCCCACGAAATGCTCGCCCTCAAGC
The DNA here is from genome assembly GCF_035552695.1 of Actinospica sp. NCBI lineage: Bacteria > Bacillati > Actinomycetota > Actinomycetes > Catenulisporales > Actinospicaceae > Actinospica > Actinospica sp. The sequence goes on along the minus strand of NZ_DASZKT010000259.1, from coordinate 91 downwards.
GCGCCGCCGACCGCGACCAGCCCTCCACCCCCAAATCGCTCTCCGACGCCGACGCCCTCGACTGGGCCAACCAACTGCTCTCCTCCTGCCT